>JBDKTO010000039.1 GCA_039680175.1 Veillonellales bacterium
TTTTGGCACAGCGAGCCGGTGACCGGGAAACCGGAGGTGTAATGACCGGCCCAAAGCGCATATGGAATGGACCCGTGAGCGCCTTCCGAAAGCAGCAGCGAGTAGGCAGGGACGGCAGCCGCCGTTAACAGGCTAGGGTATCGGATTTATATCCCGTACTTGAATTGAGGGAAAGTCGCAACGCTTTCCAAATTAGGGTGGTACAGCGAACCATTTCGCCCCTTGTGTGGGTGAAATGGTTTTTTTGTTGTTAATAAATGAATAGGAATTTATAAAGCTTTGATCGGGACGAGTAAATATGTCAGCTTTGGTACAGCGAGCCGGTGACCGGGAAACCGGAGGTGTGATGACCGGCCCAAAGCGCATATGGAATGGACCCGTGAGCGCCTTCCGAAAGCAGCAGCGAGTAGGCAGGGACGGCAGCCGCCGTTAACAGGCTAGGGTATCGGATTTATATCCCGTACCTGAATGGAGGGAAAGCCGCAGCGCTTTCCAAATTAGGGTGGTACAGCGAACCATTTCGCCCCTTGCAGGGAGTGAAATGGTTTTTTTTAATATTACAAATTACGAGGAGGAGAGAACATGTTAAAAGATATTTTGGCTCAGGTAGTTTACGGTCAGAATTTATCCCAGGCAGCAGCACAGGAAGCGATGAACATTATTATGTCCGGTCAGGCAAACGAAGCGCAGATTTGCGCTTTTCTGACCGCTCTCAGAATGAAGGGGGAAACCAGTGAGGAAGTAACCGGGTTTGCTGAAACCATGCGTCAGTATGCAGTGGATATCAATTGTGACAGTCCGGAGATGATTGATACCTGCGGAACAGGCGGCGATCGAAAAGGTACTTTTAATATTTCCACGACAGTGGCGTTTGTTTTAGCCGGGGCCGGGGTGACGGTAGCGAAACACGGCAATAAGGGAGTATCCAGTTCTTCCGGCAGCGCCGATGTTCTTATGGCTCTGGGAGTGAATGTGAATTTGCCGCCGGCAGGGGTAGCGAAAGCCATTGATGAATTGCAGATCGGCTTTCTTTATGCGCCGCTGTACCATCAGGCTATGAAATATGCCGCCCAACCCCGGAAAGAATTAGGCTTTCGTACCGTATTTAACATCCTAGGGCCGCTGACCAATCCGGCAAAAGCCAGCTGCCAGCTGCTCGGGGTCTATGACGCCGCTTTAACCCATAAGGTTGCGGAGGCACTGGGGGGACTGGGAGCCAGACGGGCGATGGTTGTTCACAGTGATGACGGATTGGATGAATTCTCAACCGCTGTTCCTACTCACGTGTCCGAAGTTAACAACGGAATAGTCAACGATTATGTTATTGATCCGGCCGAATATGGGTTTAGAAATTGCAGCATTCAGGATTACCATGGAGGAACGCCTCAGGCTAATGCCGCGATTACCCTCGCCATTTTTCAAGGTCAGGCAGGGCCCAAGCGGGATGTTGTGCTGCTGAATGCCGCGGCGGCATTGATGATAGCAGGTAAGGCGGATTCCATTCCGGAAGGACTGGAGCTGGCAGCGGCTAGTATTGACAGCGGTGCGGCGCTGGGAAAATTAGAAGCATTGCGGAATTTTAAATATCAGACCGGGGAGGAATTATTATTATCGTAAAAATTTGCGGGATTACTTCTTTGGCGGCGGCGCAAGCGGCGCAGGCAGCCGGAGCCGATCTAATTGGTTTTGTTTTTGCCCCCAGCCGGCGCCGGATTAGTCCCGAAGCTGCCTGCCGAATTGCCTGTCAGGTGAAAGGAATAGGAAAGGTTGGCGTATTTGTGGATGCTCCCCTGAACCAAGTCCGGGAAATTGCCGAAAAATGTAATTTGGATTACGTCCAGCTCCATGGACAGGAATCACCGGAATATTGTCGGGGGGCAGGGCGTCCGGTTATTAAAGGTATACGGGTCAAAGCTGAGCTGAAGCTGGCTGAGATTTCCCGCTATGCGGTTGACTGGATTCTCTGCGACAGCTTTATTCCGGGAAAGGCAGGCGGTACCGGTGTAAGCTTTGACTGGAAGGCCGCCGGGGAATCCTGCCGGCAAATTAAGTCGCGGCTGCTGCTGGCAGGCGGGCTGACTGAGGCGAACGTTACTGAGGCCATCCGCCTGTTCGAGCCGGCCGGGGTGGATGTCTCCGGCGGGGTGGAAACAAACGGGATAAAAGATATAGGAAAAATTCGGCGGTTCATTGCTGCCGCTAAAACTGCGGGAGGAAAACCCAATGTCATTTCTTCAGAAGATTGTTGATAAACAGCAGCAGGAGGTTGCGGCGGCAAAAAGGGAAAGGCCGCTGGCATGCTTTATTTCGGACATTCGACCGGGCAACGGTTTGTTCCGGAAATCGCTGTACCGAAGCGAATGGAGCTTGATTGCCGAATGCAAGCTGGCGTCGCCGGTAAAGGGACAGTTATGCAGCAGCCAGTCGATAACTGATTTGGCCAGGATTTATACTGCCAATGGAGCGGCAGCGCTGTCCGTCCATACTAACAGCCATTTTCGTGGCCAGTTAATTGATATTGCGGCGGTGAGACAAGTGACCGATTTGCCGATTTTACGTAAGGACTTTATTGTTGATTCCTATGAAATTTATGAATCCCGTTATGCAGGAGCCGATGCGGTGCTGTTGATTGCTGCGATTTTATCCGAAAGTCAATTGACGGAGTATCTGCAGTTGGCAGGAAAATTAGGGCTGGACTGCCTGGTGGAAGTTCATAGCCGGGAGGAACTGCAGATGGTTTTACAAACCCCGGCAGAACTTATCGGTATCAATAACCGGGATTTAAAGACATTTAAAACCGACATTCGCCATACCTTCGAGTTATTGCCGGAGTGCGGTTCGGATCGCTGCATCATCAGCGAAAGCGGAGTAAGAACCGGTGAAGAGGCCCGCCGGTTGAAGGCAGCGGGAGTCAGGGCCGTCCTGGCAGGCGAGGGCTTGGTGACTGCGGCGGATATTGACGCCAAAGTACGGGAGCTGGCCTTGCTGGCGTAGCATAATAATGCATTGGAAAGCATGTGCAAAGAACTAAAATATACACTGGAGGAATTAAAATGCCGAATAAAAACGGACGTTTCGGAGTTTATGGCGGCCGGTTTGTGCCGGAGACGGTGATGCCGGCTTTGATTGAATTGGAAGAAAATTATTTGAAACTAAAGGAGGATGATTCCTTCCAAAAAGAGTTAGCATTTTATTTGCGGGAATATGCCGGGCGTCCTACCCGGCTGTACTTTGCGGAAAAGCTGACCCGGCTTTATGGCCGGGGCAGAATCTATTTGAAACGGGAAGATCTGCTGCATACCGGGGCACATAAGATTAATAATGCCATCGGCCAGGCGCTGCTGGCCCGGCGCATGGGAAAAACCCGGATTGTGGCCGAAACCGGGGCGGGCCAGCATGGAGTGGCCTGCGCTACTGTTGCCGCGCTATTCGGGATGCAGTGCCGGGTGTTCATGGGAGAAGAAGATATCGAGCGTCAGGCCCTTAATGTTTTCCGGATGCGATTGCTGAGCAGCGAAGTGATACCGGTTACCAGCGGCAGCGGAACGTTGAAAGACGCTACCAGCGAGGCCATTCGCTACTGGGCGACCCATGTCCGGGACACGCATTATATTATCGGTTCGGTAGTGGGACCTCATCCTTATCCGATGATCGTCCGGGACTTTCAGTCGGTGATTGGCCGGGAGGTAATCAATCAGATGGAAGAAATACTGGGGCGTCAGCCGCAGTATATTCTGGCCTGCGTAGGCGGCGGCAGCAATGCTATGGGAATTTTTTATCCCTATCATGACCGGAAAGAGACGGTAAAAATCGGGGTTGAAGCCGCCGGCAAAGGGATCAATACTCAGGAACATGCCGCTTCCCTGACGCTTGGTCAGCCTGGCGTTCTCCATGGGGCATACAGTTATTTGCTGCAGGATGACGACGGTCAGGTCATTCCGGCCTATTCGGTTTCAGCCGGGCTGGACTATCCGGGAGTTGGCCCGGAGCATTCTTTCTTTAAAGACAGCGGCATTGCCCAGTACAGGGCGGTTACCGATGAGGAAGCACTGGCCGCTTTCCGCCGGCTGTCGCTCCAGGAAGGCATCATTCCTGCGTTGGAAAGCTCTCATGCTCTGGCCTATCTTGAAAAGCTTATGCCGCAGACAAGTGCCGATGATGTTGTTGTAGTCTGTTTATCCGGCCGCGGCGACAAAGACGTACAAATGGTGGCAAATTTAAATTTGGAGGGATTAGCATGTCGCGGATAACAGAGAATTTCCCGGGAATAATTGAACAGCAGCGGAAAGGGCTGATTATATACTTGACGGCGGGCTGCCCCGATTATGCTGCTACTTTGGCGGCGGTGCGTGCGGCGGAACAGGCCGGGGCCGATTTGATTGAAATCGGCATGCCCTTTTCCGATCCCATGGCTGACGGACCAATGATTCAAAAAGCGTCAACCATAGCTTTGCAGGGCGGGGCTACTACCGAAAAAACACGGCGGCTTATTGAAAAAATCCGGCAGGAGTCGTCTATTCCTTTGGTTGTCATGACCTATATTAATACCATCCTGCATTTTGGCGTGGAGCATTTTACCCAAGCTTTTGCCGCCGCTGGTATCGACGGGATTATTGTACCGGATTTGCCGGCGGAGGAAGCGGCTATACTGGAACAGCCCTGCCGTCAGGCGGACATTGATCTCATTCAGTTTCTTGCCCCCACTACTACAGACGAACGGGTGGCTGCGATTTGCCGTCAGGCGGGCGGCTTTATATACTGCGTTTCCCATACCGGCGTTACGGGAGTGCAGCAGGTGGATTACAGTCAAATTGCCGCGGTGATGGCGAAAGCAAGGCGGCAGACCCAGGTACCGCTGGCGATTGGTTTTGGCATCGGCGATGGGAAAACGGCCTGTCAGGCGGCGGAATATGCCGATGGGGTCATTATCGGCAGTGCGGTTATGCAGCAGTTAATGGAACAGGGTGTGGACGCAGTCAGGCAATTCGTCGCTTCCCTGCGGTCAGCTCTGGATGAAAGGCAGTGATTCGTATGATATCAGCTCCGTCAAAAGAGGAATTTATCCGCTTGGCAGGGAAATGCAATATTATACCGGTCTATGCGGAGATATCCATGGATATGGATACACCTGTTTCGATTTATTACAAACTGGTGGGGGATGAGGCCGGGTTTATTCTGGAAAGTGCCGAAGCCAGTAAAAATTTCGGCCGGTATTCTTTTATCGGCGCGCAGCCTTTTGCCCGCCTGACCGCTCGTAAAAACGTTACCGAGATTGTGGCAGGACAGCATAGAAGGTTAGTAAAAAAAGCGCCTTTGGCGGCGCTGAAAGAATATATGCAGACATTTTCCTTTCCCCGGTTGCCCAATTTGCCACCCCTTATCGGCGGGGCGGTTGGCTACTTTGCCTATGAATCCGTCGCCACCTGGGAACGGGTGAGGGGCGTGGCAATAGACGATGAAACAATCTTAGCCCAATTCCTGTTTTGCCGGAACCTGCTGGTTATGGATCATCTGACTCATTCTGCCACCTTAATGGTACTGGCTCGGGTTGAACCGGGGGAAAATATTGGCGCTTTGTATGACAAGGCGGCGGCTGAATTGGAACGCATCATAGCAAACCTGCAGCGGCCGGCAGCAATGCCCGGGACAAAAGAAACAAATATTCAGAGCGATGTTCAGTTAGATATACCGGGATCGGATTCGGAAATTGGCAAAGATTATATGGCTATGGTAGAGCAAGCCAAGGAATTTATCAAAGCCGGCGAGATTTTTCAAGTCGTACTCTCCCACCAGTTTCGCTGCAAGCTGAATAAGCATCCCTTTGCCCTTTACCGGCGTTTGCGCCAGGTGAATCCGTCTCATTATATGTTTTATATGCAGTTCGGTGAGCAAAGTTTAGTCGGCGCTTCACCGGAAAGACTCGTCAAATTGCAGGACGGCGAGGTGCTGCTTTATCCCATTGCCGGGACGCGCCCAAGAGGCAAAGATGAAGCGGAAGATGCTAAACTGGCGGCTGAATTGCTGACCGATGAGAAGGAAAAAGCCGAACATGCCATGCTGGTTGATTTAGGCCGCAATGATGTAGGCCGCATCAGTTTACCGGGAACTGTAAAAGTGCGGCGGATGATGGAAGTGGAAAAGTTCTCCCATGTCATGCATCTGGTTTCGGAAGTGGCCGGGCAAATCGATCCTAAGTATGGCGCTCTTGATGTTCTGGCAGCCTGTTTCCCTGCCGGTACGGTCAGCGGTGCGCCGAAAGTCAGAGCCATGGAGATTATCAACCTATTGGAGAAAAAGCGCCGCGGGCCGTATGCCGGCGCAGTAGGCTATTTGGATTTCAGAGGCAATATGGATACCTGCATTACGATTCGCACCCTGAGTATTGAAGGGGACGAATTTACCTTGCAAAGCGGTGCCGGCATCGTTGCTGATTCAGTGCCGGAGAACGAGTATCAGGAAATATTGAACAAAGCACAGGCTCTGTTTAAAGTGCTGGGGGAGGATGATGAAGGGTGATTTTACTCATTGATAATTATGATTCTTTTACCTATAACATTTATCAGTATATAACGGAGCTGGGTTATCCGGTAAAAGTGGTTCGCAATGATAAAATTAGCATTGACGAAATCACGGAGCTGGACTGTTCGGCCATCATTATTTCCCCCGGACCGGGAACACCGGCTGATGCGGGGATTAGTAAACCGGTGATTGCCCATTTTGCCGGTCAAACGCCGATTTTGGGAGTTTGTCTCGGCGAACAGGCCATTGGCGAGGTGTTTGGCGGACGGGTGGTGCGGGCCCCAAAGCCGATGCATGGTAAAGTGTCGGCGATACAGCACAATGGTACGGGGCTGTTTCGCGGGTTGCCCCGCCCTTTTATGGCGGGAAGATACCACTCGCTGATCGTTGACAAGGAGACGCTGCCGGACTGTCTTGAAGTGACCGCCACTTCGCCGGAGGGACTGATTATGAGCCTGAAACACCGGCAGTATCATGTGGAAGGAGTGCAGTTTCATCCGGAGTCCATCTTAACGCCAGGCGGAATGAAAATTTTTGAAAACTTTCTTAATCAATAGATTGTTGGAAGGAGAGGGCATTATGACTGCCTATAAGCTGGTAAGTCGGGAGTTTAGGCCGGAACCCACTGTTGTGGATGTGGGCGGAGTGAAAATTGGTGAAGGCTCCTTCACGGTTATGGCTGGGCCCTGCGCGGTGGAAAACCGGGAACAATTGTTGCAGACGGCAGCCATTGTCCGGGAGCAGGGGGCGCAATTTTTGCGGGGCGGTGCCTTTAAACCCCGGACATCGCCGTATTCTTTTCAAGGATTGAAGGAGGAAGGCTTGAAATATCTGGCCGAAGCCGGAAAGATAACAGGATTGAAGGTGGTTACGGAGGTAATGGAAGCGGAATCGGTAGAACTTGTCGCCCAATATGCCGATATGCTGCAAATTGGTGCACGGAATATGCAAAACTTCCATTTACTGCGGACAGCAGGCCGGTCCGGCAAGCCGGTGCTGCTAAAGCGGGGTTCTGCAGCAACGATTGCCGAGTGGCTTCAGGCGGCAGAATATATATTGTATGAAGGAAATTTCCAGGTTGTATTATGCGAGCGGGGCATACGGACCTTTGAGAATTATACCCGCAATACGCTGGACCTCAGCGCTGTGGCGGCAGTAAAAGCGTTGAGTCATCTGCCGGTCATTGTCGATCCCAGCCATGGTACCGGGAAATGGCAGATGGTACGGCCGATGGCATTGGCGGCTGTGGCTGTGGGGGCCGACGGACTGATGGTGGAAGTACACCCCAATCCGGGGGAAGCCAGGTGCGACGGTTCTCAGTCCTTAAATGCGGAACATTATGGAGTAATGATGCGTGATGTTCGCAAATTGGCGTCTTTTATCGGCCGGTCAGTTTAATTTTGCCGGGAATGGCTACGTGAAAAATTTATGGCTAAGAAGCAGGAGAATACGCATAAAGGGAGAATAATATAAAAGTTATTCCCATAGGATATTTTACAAAGCATTTTTATCGAATGGAGCCTATATGATGTCAACTCGTAATCAATCAGCTGTAACAGCTGGTTTTTTATTGGCAAGTGTGATTGTGTTGCTGTTTTTTGTCTATGCGGTTGGAGTCGAGCGGCTTACGCCGGAAGCAATTCATCGTTTGGTGCTTTCTTTTGGCTGGTGGGGACCGCTCCTTTATATCTTTCTTTATACGATTCGTCCCTTAATATTTTTTCCTGCCATTATTTTTACCTTGGCCGGGGCAATGGCTTTTGGGCCTTGGTGGGGAACACTGTATGTGATTCTTGGCGGTGCTTTTGGTGCTTTTCTCTGCTTTGGCGTAACCCGGATTTTTGGCCGGGAACGCTTTGAAAAGATTTGGGGCCGTCAGCTTCAGGTGGCGGCTTTGCGCCGGTGTACGGTGGAGCATGGGTTCCGGACCATGTTATTTATGCGAATTGTTCCTTTGTTTCCTTATGATGTGATCAGCTATGCTTCAGGACTGTCCCGCATTCGGTTCCGCGATTATGCGGCGGCTACAACCATCGGGATGATTCCCGGCGCTGTTGCTTATAATTTTTTAGGCTATTCTTTTAACCGGTTATTTTCGCCGATGTTTTTTGCCGCTCTGGCGGTAGTAGTGTTGGTAATGTTCAGTCCCCTTGTTTATCACAAGGTCAGAAAGCGCCGGCATACTTAATAATCAGATAGATTGAGACGGTGAAAGCGTAATGGAAAAAACAGTGAAAGATTATCGCTTATATTTAGTTACAGATCGGCCGTTGCTGCGGGGAAAAGATTTCTGTCAAAGCATCGAGCAGGCAATTATTGGCGGCGTTACTTTTTTGCAGCTTAGAGAAAAATCCCTGTCGACTTTGGAATTTTACCGGCAGGCGTTACAAGTAAAAGCGCTGGCGGCAAAATATAATATACCCTTTGTGATCAATGACCGTTTGGATATCGCCTTAGCGGTGGATGCAGACGGACTGCATATCGGACAAGACGATATGCCACTGGAAGCAGCCCGCCGGCTGCTGGGACCGGAAAAAATCATTGGCGTATCGGCCGCTACTGTTGAGGAGGCGGTGCTGGCCGAAAAGCAGGGAGCCGACTACCTCGGCGTCGGCGCTGTGTTTGCTACCGCAACGAAAACAGATGCGGATACGGTAAGCCTGGAAGAACTGCGGCGCATTAAACAGCAGGTTACTATACCGGTGGTAGCTATCGGCGGCATTAACGAGTCGAATGTGCAGCAGGCAATGGCTGCCGGCATTGACGGGGTGTCGGTCGTATCAGCCATTTTGGGCCGGGACGATATTCAACAGGCAGCCAATCAACTGTTTCAGTTGGTTTCCCAATAACGAGAGAAACATTGAGTCAGTACTCTGGTATACAGTGTGCTGACTTTTTTAGTGCCAATAATTACATAACCGACGCTTGTTTTGTTTATGCTATAAATAAGTTTTCCGTTACTAATTTTTCCACAGGAGGCTGTTATATTGGAAATTGTTGTATGTATCAAACAAGTTCCCGGTACTTCCGAAGTGGAAGTTGATCCCGAAACCGGAGTGCTGAAAAGAGAAGGAATTGACTCAAAAATGAATCCCTATGACTTATATGCTTTGGAAACTGCCGTTCGCATTAAAGAGCAAATCGGCGCGAATATAAGCGTTGTCAGCATGGGGCCACCGCAGGCAGCCGTTATTATTGAAGAAGCGTTTATGATGGGGGCGGACGAGGGAATCCTGCTTTCCGACCGGAAGTTTGCCGGGGCGGATGTGCTGGCGACCTCCTATACTATTTCCCAGGGAATTAAAGCTTTTGGCAAGCCGGATTTGATTGTCTGCGGCAAGCAGACGACCGACGGAGATACGGCTCAGGTAGGACCGGAACTGGCGGAATTTCTCAACATTCCCCATATTGCCAACGTCAGGCAGGTTGTGGAGGTAAAAGAGAAATCCATCGTTGTGGAAATGGACATGCCGCACACCATTGAAGTTGCGGAAATGCTGTATCCTTGTTTGATTACGGTAGAAAAAGAAATCGGTCAGCCCCGGCTGCCATCCTTCCGTCTGAAACTGGCTACAAAGGGAAGGAAAATACCGGTATACAGTCTGGCCGATTTTCCTGATAAGGATGAAAAAAAATACGGCTTGAATGGCTCCCCAACCCGGGTACAGCGGATTTTTTCGCCGGAAGCCAATACCGACCGGGAAACATGGCGGGGCAGTTCGGATGAATTGGCCCAAAAGCTGGCGAAAAAAATTAAAGATCTCAAAATTGTGTAGGAGGAGCAGCCATGGCTAAAATCATTATAGATCAAGGGAAAGCAGCCAATCCGGCAGAGCTGGTAAAGCTTTGCCCTTTCGGCGCCATTGAATGGGACAACGAGTATCTAACCATCAACGCAGCCTGCAAGATGTGCCAGTTATGTGTCAAAAAAGGACCGGAGGGCGTCTTTACCTGCGAGGCGGAGGAAGAAGCCGCGGCGATAGATAAGAGTAAATGGAAGGGAATCGGGGTGTATGTCGATCATTTGGCAGGCGATATTCATCCGGTTACCTTGGAATTAGTGGGAAAAGCCAAAGAAATGGCAAAAAAGATCAATCATCCGGTGTATTGTCTTTTTGCCGGACAGAATGTTAAAGAAAAAGCGAACCAATTGCTGCAGTATGGAGTGGATGAAGTATTTGTTTACGACGATGCCGAATTGAAACATTTCCGCATTGAGCCCTATGCGGCAGTCGTCGAAGATTTTATCCGCCGCGTCCAGCCTGCCATTATGCTGGTGGGGGCCACTACTATCGGACGGTCATTGGCACCAAGAGCCGCCGCCCGCTTCCGGACCGGACTGACAGCGGATTGTACCCTTCTGGATGTGGGCGAAAATACGGACTTGGCGCAAATCCGGCCGGCATTCGGCGGCAATATTATGGCGCACATTTTTACGCCTAACCATCGTCCCCAATTTGCTACTGTGCGCTATAAAGTGTTTTCCGTGCCGGAAAAAAGCGAACAGCCTGCCGGAAAAGTGACGCTGTGTGAAATTGACAAAGCGAAGCTGTCATCCCGGATCAAAGTGCTGGAAGTGAAAAAGAAGGAAAGAGTTCGCAGCATCGAAGAGGCCGAAGTCGTCGTAGTAGCCGGCAGTGGGATCAAAAAAGCCCAGGATTTGGACATGATACAGGAATTAGCCGAAAAACTGGGCGGCATGATGGCTGTGACCAGACCGCTGATCGAAGCCGGTATGGCCGATCCCCGGCTGCAAATCGGCCTGAGCGGCAGGACGGTAAAACCGAAGCTGATTATTACCTGCGGCGTTTCCGGGGCGATTCAGTTTGTCGCCGGTATGGATAAAGCGGATTATATTGTAGCCATTAACACCGATGAACACGCCCCTATATTCAATGTTGCCCATTATGCCATGATCGGTGATTTGTATGAAATTGTTCCCAAACTGCTGGAGCAGCTCAATTTAATGACAGCGAAATCTGCGGGGTAGGAGTGAGAAATGTGGACTATAAAACACTGGACAATAAGGATATCGAATTCTTGATTTCCGTCTGCGGCAGGGACCGGATATTTATCGGGCAGGACATTCATGAAACATACAGCCGGGATGAACTGGTTCACGCGAATAAATATCCCGAAGTTGTATGCGAAGTGCTGGCAACGGAAGAAGTTTCCCGGATTATGGAATATGCTAATGACAATAATATTCCGGTTACGCCCAGAGGACAGGGGACCGGTCTTGCCGGCGGTGCCGTGGCACTCCATGGCGGGATTATGCTGAGTACGATCCGGATGATGAATATTCTGGAATTGGATGAAGAAAATTTGACTTTGACAGTTGAACCCGGAGTGCTGTTAATGGATATTACCAAATTTGTGGAGAAGCACGACCTGTTTTATCCGCCGGACCCCGGTGAAAAAAGTGCCAGTATCGGCGGCAATATTAGTACGAATGCCGGCGGTATGCGGGCGGTAAAATACGGTGTTACCAGAGATTATATCCGCGGACTGGAAGTGGTTCTGCCTAACGGGACGGTGCTGCAGCTCAGCGGTAAAAATGTGAAAAACAGTTCCGGCTACAGTGTGAAGGACTTGATTATCGGTTCGGAAGGAACGCTGGGAATTGTGACCAAGGCGATTCTGAAACTGCTGCCGCTGCCGAAGCAAGCCCTCAGTCTGTTAGTGCCTTTTCCCGATTTGCCGACTGCCATTGAAACCGTTCCCAAAATTATTAAATCCAAATCCATTCCCACCGCCATTGAATTTATGGAGCGGGATGTAATTTTGGCGGCGGAAGAATTCCTGGGGAAAGAATTTCCTGACAGTTCGGCCGACGCCTATTTGTTATTGACTTTTGACGGCAATAAAAAAGAAGAACTGGAAGAAGCGTATGAGAAAGTCGCCCATATTTGTCTGGACAACGGCGCTTTTGATGTGTTCATTTCCAATACCCAGGAACGCCAGGAATCCATTTGGTCGGCCCGGGGCGCTTTTCTCGAAGCCGTCAAAGCCACAACTTCGGAAATGGACGAATGCGATGTGGTTGTGCCCCGGAACCAGGTCGCCCAATTTGTTAAATATACCAACGAATTGCAGCAGCGGTTTGATATTAAAATCAGAAGCTTCGGTCATGCCGGCGACGGCAATCTCCATGTCTATGTGTTACGAGACAAGCTTGACGGAGCAGAGTGGCGCAAACGCTTGAATGATGTCATGGATGCCATGTATGCCCGGGCGAAAGACCTGGGCGGGCAGGTTTCCGGCGAGCACGGCATTGGCTGTGCCAAGAAGCCCTATTTGGAATCGTCGGCCGGAGAAGATTATATGCACTTGTTAAAAAGCATTAAACAGGCCTTTGATCCAAAGAACATTTTAAACCCGGGAAAAGTTTGCTAGCGGATAGCAAAGCAGGCAGATTGCCAATGAGCAGTCTGCCTATTTTCCTGTTTGTACCAAACCTCCAGAAATAACCGGTTGTATTCATTTCGCCTATCTGCTATAGTATTGGGGCAGATCCTATGTAAATAGAGCCTGTTGAAATCTTTGCCATGGCTTTCAACAGGCTTTTCCAATTTGGATTTTACCGGGAGGAGGAAGCTAGATGAGCAATTTATTAAATAAGGCTTTTTGGAAAAAGCTGCTGCTGGTGTCAGCAGGACTTTTCGCTGCTGCTACAGTAACGATCGGGGCCGCGGTATATGGCTTTACCCATGCGCCCTCGCCGGTGAACAGTTCAGTGGCTGTCACAAAAGAATCGACTGATACAGCAACTACAGGTAAAAGAATCAATATACTCCTGCTGGGGGTGGACGACGGCGATCCGGATACTCCCGGGGCGCCCCGCCGCTCCGATACCATGATGGTGGCGAGTATTAACCCGGGCGACGGAACGATTAACCTGTTGTCAATACCCCGTGATACCCGGACTGTCATCCCCGGGCGAAGCGGCGAAGATAAAATCACCCATGCTTTTGCTTATGGCGGCGTTTCTCTGGCGGTCCGGACAGTGGAGCGAATGCTGGCAATACCGATTGACTATTATGTAGTTATTGACTGGAAGGCATTTATTCAGGTCATTGATATTCTGGGCGGAGTGGATATGAATGTCGGACAGGCAATGAACTACGATGATCCCTATGAAAATTTGCATATTCATCTGACAAAAGGCTATCAGCATTTAGACGGTGAGCAGGCCGGCGAATACGTGCGGTTTCGCCATGACGAGTTAGGGGACATCGGTCGCGTTCAGCGGCAGCAGCAGTTTTTAAAAGTGCTGAGCAGCGAACTGCTCCAGGCCGGGACCATTTTCAAGCTGCCACCATTGGTTACGACGCTTCGCCAATATGTCCAAACCGACATGCCGCTGACGACGATGGCTAAGCTGGCCGCCGGTTTGAAAAGCATGCAGCTTGACAGTATACAGGCCGAGATGCTGCCGGGTGACTTCGCTACCATTGCCAACGTAAGCTACTGGATTGAGGATAAGGATAAAACCAGAAAGCTCGTAACAGATTTGTTTTGTGCGGGCGGAACCCAATAATATAGTTAAAAGCCAGAGCTGTCTCTGCAGTGAAGAAACAGTTCTGGCTTTTTGCAGTTTTCCCCGAATCCGTAAGAATATTTCTGCAGTGTGATGTTTTTCAAGCCTGATTTTGACGGCTTTCGGCGATTGACAGACTGTGCAGCTCTCTGGCAATCAAAGCGGTACGGGAAGTAGTTCCCGTCTTAGTCAGAAGATTGTGAATGTGCGATTTTACCGTTTCCAGGGAAATGGACAATGTTTTACTCATTTCTTTATTGGTTTGGCCGAGAGCCACCAGATGCAAAATATCTTTTTCCCGGTTGGTGAAGGTCACTTCCTTGGTCGGCTTAACGCCGGCCTTTTTTTCTGTTAGCTTTTTCAGTTCCGTAAGCACCGATTCCAATTCCGTCGTGCGGCCTTTCACTTTTTGGTTCAGAGCGGCATAGAGCTGGGCATTTTCAATGGAAATGGACAGCTGAGCCAATAAAATTTCCAGCACTTTGACCCGCTGCTCGGTAAAAATTCCGCTGGCAGCGCTATTTTCCAGATAAATCAAGCCGCTAAATTTGCCGCGATTAAGCAAAGGAAGGCATAACAGGGAACGGACCCGGTTCTTTTGGAGATAGACATTATGCTGAAACCGATTATCCCCGGAGGCATCCGCCAAAACCACCTTTGTCGTCGTTCGCGCCGCATAATTGATAATCGCCAGCGGCAGTACCGGCTGTTGTTCGCTGCCGGCGTCAGCCGGTACGGGAATGGCCGGGAAATCTATTTTGCCGCCGGGGTTTGTCAGGTTTTGCGCTTCAATCGTCAGTTTGCCGTTTTCATTCAAAATAAGGCAGCCTTTTTCGGCGCCGGCATTACAGATGACAAGCTGCAATATATTTTGGCAGAGAAGGGTAATATCTAATTCTTTGGAAATTGTCAAAGCCGTTTTCATAATAGCCTGCATATCGATGTGTTCGGAAATAGATTGCCCCAAGCCGGCAAGAGGGTCGGAATTTTTAATGGTCTCCGGCATAGGGCAATTCCACCGCAGCAGCAAATGCGGATGCTTCTTTTCCAGCTGTTTGACTTTTGCGGCGGCGCCCCAGCGGGTATAGCGATAAAGGGCCTCTCGCATATAGGCTTTGGCAATGATAATTCGTCCTTTTGCCAGATAAAATTCGGCTGCCAGTTCGTAGGACAGTGCTTCCATATGCAAAAAATCATTTTGCCGGGCCTCGTCTGCGGCCAGATCATAGAACTCCATTGCCTCCATGTCATGCTCCAGCACCCGGTGCCGTTCCGCTTCCACCAAATAAAATTTATGGAGATAATTCATCGGTCCATGGTCGGCACAAGCCCGCAGCTTGTTCTGGTTAGCGGCGACACCGGCAAGAACTTCCGCCTGTTCGCGGGGCTCCAGCCGGGGATACAGCGCCAGGCCGGTCAGTGAATCGTAGAAGTAAATAAGCGGTACAAAGGGTGAGGCCAGTAAGCCGGCCATATATTTTTTAGCCAGGCGGCTGGCTATTGCCGCCGGCTCATAAGCACCGAGTAAATAGCAGACGGCACTTTTGGCGAAATACACGAGGCACAGACCCATGCTGTTTTTTGTTTCTTGAAAGTCGGCCAGCAGGGCGGCTTCATCGCAAAATTCACCGGTAAGCAGGAGGGGATCACAGGCAGTCTGTTGGAAGTTATAGACCATCTGCCGGTAGATTGCGGCATAGCGGCAGCCTGTTTCCTGACGGGTATTCTGGATGAAGTCGCAGTAGACAGCCATTTCCTCCAGAGTATCCGTTAACTGTCTGCCGGAAAAAAGATAAAATAAACAATAAGCGAAAGCCGCCATAGCACTATATTCCATATCGCCGGTTTCGATACCGGTATAAGCCGCTTTTCGCAGGGAGGGCAGCATTTCGCGAAAATGCTCTTTATAATGGCGGGCAAAGGTATTAAACGCGAACAAAACCTTGCATTCCACCCCGGTGGCATTCAGCCGGGGCAAGACCTGCAAAGCCAGTCTGCCGAACCGGTAGCCGGTATCAAAGTCTTCCGCCACGCCGCACAGTACCATGGCATAGCCGGAATAGGCACTGACCGAAAGAGAGGTGTTGCCGTATTCCAGGGATAAATGAATTCCGGCCAATATCGTCAACGGCAGAAGAGCGGGGCATATTTGATAGGCAAGGGGCCGGAGAACCGCCAAAATCTCCATGGCGGCCAATTTTTCCGGTGCGGTCATCAGGGGCAAGTCCGCCAAAGTCTCAATTTTTCTGCCCCGCAGTTTTGCCGCGGTTTCCTCAAGCGCCGCCTGAATGTCAGCCGCGGTTGGGACCGCCGGCAAGTCAATGCCCAGGGCTGTTAATACCGGCAATAAGATTTGCACAGCGTCGGGCAGCCGGTTTTCCGCTCGGCAGACCTGTGCCTGCACTTTGTAGACCGGGATCTTGTCAAGCAGCGTTTTAGCATTGTCCAGTACAATTGCCGTTAAACTGCCGGTTGTACTGAAATCTCCGCCCAGATAAGACGTTTCAATAGCTTGCGTATAGAGAGAAAGCGTCAATCGGTATTGGCTTTGCCAGCTGTCTGCTGCCAGAGCGCGAATGCCGGAACGCAGATAATTCAGCGCCGGGATATAGGCCACAGAGTCTTTGGCCTGTCTGCCTGCCTGCAGGTTCAATTCAGCCAATTGCCTTTTTTGGGACGGATCTTGTATTTCGTCCAGGGAAAAATTAAATTGGTCGGCAATATCAAACAGATATTCGGCCTGCTGTTCCGGCGGAATATGCCGCAGCAGCGAGCGGCCGATTTTCAGGTGCAGCTTCAGACGCTCCTGTTTGCTGCTTAAGAAATAGACTGCGTGCTGTATCCGGTCATGGGCAAAGCGGTATTCCTGATTTTGAAAAATGAGCAGACCTTCCGTCACCGCAGGCTGCAAATAGCGGGTGATTTTCTCTGCATTTTTTTCGCAAATCATCTGCAAACAGACCAGGCTGAAACGGTGGCCGATACACGCGGCAATTTTCAGGATCGCCTGCGACTCAGCGGGCAATTCACGGATTTTGGCGGTTAGCAGTTCCACAACATTATCGGTAATCTGCAGCTGCTGGATTTGGCTGATGTTCCAGTGCCATTGTTGGGCGGACGGATTCCAATGCAGCAAACCGGCGCCTTTCAGGGCGCGAATAAATTGCCGGACGAAAAATGGGTTTCCCCGGGTTTTTGCATGGATTAAACCGGCCAGTTTAGCCGTGGCGGCCGGCGCCGTAGCCAAGGCATCGGCCAGCAAACCGGTAATATCGGCGGCAGTAAGGTTTTTCAAATGAAGTTTTGTTATCAGCAGCTGCTGGTCCTCCCGCTCGGCAGCAAGAAGACGCAGCAGCGGATGACTGCCTTTTACCTCATTGCTCCGGTAGGCGCCGATCAGCAATAAGTGAGGGATAGCCTGCCCGGAAAGTAAAAAATCCAGCAAGCGCAGAGAAGCCATGTCGGCCCACTGCAAGTCGTCGAGGAAAATGATCAGCGGGCGGTCGTTCCGGGCAATGGCGGTGATGAAGTTTTTCACAATATGATGGAACCGGTTTTGATCTTCCTCCGGGTTCAACTGAACTAGGCTGGACTGCTTGCCGATGACAAGCTCCAGATTGGGGATAAAATCGGTGAGTAGTTTGCCGTTATGGCCGACGGCTGTCAGCAGGTCTGTTTGCCATGCTTTCAGTCTGGCGGCATTTTCCGTCAGCAATTGCCCGGTGAATTCGGTAAATGATTGGATCCAGGCATGATAAGGAGTGTTTTTAAGCAGCTGATCGAATTTGCCCTGGATGAGACGGCCGTTCTCGCGGGCACCCCATTGGGGCAGATGATTGATCAGCGCCGATTTGCCGATTCCGGGAGGGCCCGTTACCAGCAGCAGTTCCATATGGCCCTGGGCTGTCCGGGTCAAAGCATCATTCAGTTTAGCCACGTCTTTATTGCGTCCGTAAAGTTTTTGCGGAATTTCCAGCTGTCCGGAAAAATCATTGTGTCCCAGGGGAAAATCGGCGACAGCGCCTGCGTCGGAAAGCTGCTGCAGACAAAGCGTCAGGTCGTGGATTACACCTGCCGCCGACTGGTAGCGCTTTTCAGGGTCTTTGGCCAGAAGTTTATCAATGAGGCCCGATACAGCGGCAGGGATAGAGGAATTGCGCTGCCGAACAGGAACGGGGGGGACCGCCAGATGGCAGTAGACCAGTTCCTCCGCCGTACTGGCGTCAAAAGGCGGTCTGCCGGTTAACAATTCATAGAAAGCAGCCCCCAGAGAATACAGATCGGCGCAGCGGCCAATGCTCCGGTTCATCCGTCCCGTTTGTTCCGGGGCCATATAAGGCAGTATGGCTGTCAGCTTTTTCCCGGTGCCGCTGGGGCTGATTACGGCGCCCTGGCGGCAAGCCAGGCTGAAATCAATCATTTTCAGTGCGCCGGTTGCCGGATTGTAGACAATATGAGACGGGTTCATATTCTGGTAGATCAGCTTATGCTGATGCAGCTGCTCTAATGCGGCAGCGGCTTTTATGCCGATGCGAAGAAAGACCGGAAGCGGCAGCTTTCCGCCATTCAGCCATTTCTTCAGACTTTGACCGCCAAAGTCTTCCAGCACCAGGAATAAAGTATTTTGATAGCGTTCCAGACTTAGAGCTTTTATGACTAAATCCGAACGAATACTGTTCAAAAGGTTATATTCCGCTTCCCAGGCGGCGATTTCCGTCTCTGCAGGATATTCCGGTTTCAGCAGCTTCACAATGACTGCTTGGTGGTCCGAATTTCTCCTGGCGTGAAAAATCCGGCTGCTGCTGCCGTCATAAAGCAGATCGGTTATCGTATAGTCTTGCAGGACAATCTTCATCGGGTTCATCCTTTCCCGTAACATAGGGTGACAAAATATAATATACAATTTCTCTGTTCAGCGGAAAGAATCCTTTTAAAACGCTCCATTATCAGGTCGATTAGGAACAATTATGCAAGTTTATTGGGATTATTGTCAAAAATCAATCAGGTGATGGATATGTCACTAACTGAATTTAGTGTATAGTAAAAATAAAATGGAAGATTACTGAGCTGCTATTGATGCTTTTAGCGAATATGCCGCCTGATAAATAGGAGATGACGCAGATGCAGAGAAAATGGCGCAGGGCCTGGGAAAGAACGGCAATGGCGGCCATGTTTGTCGCTGCGGCGACGGGACAGGGGCAGGCTATGCCTCAGGGAGGCCAGGTGTCCTCAGGCACGGGTGCGATTTCCCAAACCGGGAATACAATGACAGTGAATCAAGCTACTGACAAGCTGTCGGTTAACTGGCAGTCGTTTAATATTGCCCATAACGAACATGTCAACTTTACTCAGCCTTCCGCCTCGGCAGTGGCCTTGAACCGTGTGGTCGGAAACGATTCTTCCTCCATATACGGCCAGCTGACTGCCAACGGTAAGGTTTTTTTGATAAACCCCAACGGAATTTTGTTCGCCCCCGGCTCACAGGTGAACGTGGGCGGGATTGTGGCTTCGACCCTTAATATGTCCGATAAAGATTTTACGACCGGGAATTATCATTTTGTTCAGCAGGGAACAAGTTCCGGCACGGTAATCAATCAGGGAAACATTACAGCGGCTGATAAGGGCTATGTTGCCATGCTGGCACCGGAGGTTCGCAACGAGGGTGTCATCGTTGCCAAACAAGGCACGGTGGCTCTTGGCGCCGGCAGTCAGGCCACTCTTGACTTCAGCGGCGACGGCAGACTCAGTCTGGCGGTGAATGAGACAGCCCTTAATGCCGCAGTCTCCAATAAAGGAGCCATCCAGGCCGATGGCGGCCTGGTCGTCATGTCGGCCCGGGCGGCCGGTGATTTGGTCAATTCGGTTGTGAACAACACGGGCGTTGTGCAGGCCAAAAGCGTCCATAATGACAACGGCACCATCGTGCTGGACGGCGGAACCGCCGGTGTGGTGACGAACAGCGGCACGCTGGACGCTTCCGGTAAAAACAGCGGCGAGACAGGCGGAACGGTAAAAGTTCTCGGCGATAAAGTGGCCTTAACGAGCGGCGCACAGGTCGATGTGTCCGGCGATGCCGGCGGCGGCACGGCTCTCATCGGCGGTAATTTCCACGGCACGGGAACGGAACAGAACGCCACCGCTGCATACATAGATAAAAATACCTCTATCAAGGCCGACGCCATCACCAAAGGCGACGGCGGCAAGGTGGCCGTGTGGTCCAACGAAGCCACTCGCTTTTACGGCGATATTTCCGCTAAAGGCGGCAGCCAAGGCGGCAGCGGCGGCGAGGTGGAGACGTCGGGGAAATATCTGGACGCCCAGGGAACGGTAGACGCTTCGGCGGCGAAGGGCAAAGCCGGGGAATGGCTGCTGGATCCGTATAATATTACGATACAGGATACGGGGTCGGAAACAAGTGTGGGTACTTCCCCGAACTTTACCAGTTCGGCCGACAGCGCCATCCTGCTTACCAGCAGTATCGAAACCGCCTTGAATGGCGGTACCAGTGTAACGGTTACTACCGGTAGCGGCGGTTCGCAGAACGGGGACATTACGATTAGCAGCAGTATTGACAAAACTTCCGGCGGCGATGCCGCGCTGACGCTACAGGCGGTCGGCAGCATATACATTAATAGCGGCGGTATTACGGCAAGCGGTACAAATACAGGAAAACTGGATATTATTCTGGACGCCGACAGCGGCGGCAGCGGCGTCGGCGGTATTGATATTTTCGGCAGTACGATTTCATCACACGGCGGCAATATTATCATGGGCGGCGGAAGCAGTACCGGCAAAGCGCAAGATATCGGGTATGCGAGACAGTATGCTTTGTGGGATCCTTTTCATAATGGAGACGATGGGGCGATCAGTGTCAAAGATACCACGGTGGATGCTACGGGTGCTGGTGTCGGCGGCAATATTCTCCTGCGGGGGAAAAATACCAGTATCGATTATAATTTTCCTATTGGCCTTGATATTATCGGCACTACGCTAAAAACCAGCGGCAACGGCAGCATTACTCTTGAGGGTATTGGCGCCGGTATTCCTAAAGATAGTAATTATCCGTCGTTTGGCATAAATTTAATTCCCGGTGACAATAGTCGACAGACAGCTATTATTAGCGAAAGTGGTAGTATTACTTTGACGGGAACACTGGATACGGCATCCAATTCCAGTTATGACGGAATCAGAACCCAGGGAACTGTAAATATTTATTCTAGCGGTGGCAAGGCCATTTCCCTTTCGGCTGGCAATGCGTGGTTTAAAGATGACGGCAATGCCTATATTGGCTGTTACTATAATACTTCGGACGGTACTGTAACCAAATATGGCAGTCCAATTACCATAAGTGCCGGCGGGCTGAATGTAGGAACTACGTATATTGAAACAATGAATACGGTTAATATTACTGAAACCGTAAGTGCCGATACGGCTACGCTGGGAAATATCCAGGCAGGAACTTTGATAATAAATGGATTGGGGGCAGTTACCCAAAATATCGGTACTGTTCTTACTGCATCAGGCTTAGATTTATTGGGAAATAGTGCAAATTATACTCTGACCAATACCGGTAACAGCATCACAACCCTGGCCGGCAATACCGGATCGGTCAATTTTGTCAACAGCGGCAGCTTCACCGTCGATGCGGTAAATACCACAACCGGCCTGACGGCGAGCGGCGATATTACGATACAATCCGGCACTATCAATTTATCAAAGACGGTCAGTTCCTCGGGCGGCGGAGTTAATTTGACGGGGAATTCTCTTTATCTCTCTTGCGGGAATAATGACAACACGAATATTACCGCTCATGGTGACGTTACAGTAAATGCTCCGGTCTATTTTTCCGGCGGCTATGGCCATTGGCCGGACGATATTATCACCAGTACCGGCGGCAGCGGCACTATAACCTTCAATGGGCAGGTGAATTTTGTTGATCAGAGCAGCTTAAAGGTTGATGCGGGTGGCGGGAATATTGTGTTCAACAAACCGGTGACGGGATCAAGCGGGGATTTTGTCCTATATGTTGACCGGGCTGCCAGTCTGACCTTTAATGATAATGTCGATCTGCACGGCAATGTCTGGTTCCATACGGATGCGCTTTCTTTAGCAGCCGGCA
Organism: Veillonellales bacterium; assembly: GCA_039680175.1. NCBI lineage: Bacteria > Bacillati > Bacillota > Negativicutes > Veillonellales > Veillonellales bacterium. The sequence continues at coordinate 22,179 of JBDKTO010000039.1, forward strand.
AGTATATTCGCCGGGGGCATACAGACGGAGCCGATTCTGGTGGAAACTATTTCCATATTGAACCGTATACACATGATAATTCTGTTTGGTATCTGTCTGGTGACGTTTTATCGCGTCTTAGCGGCTGGGGAAGCCTGTATATTGGTAATAACAGTAATCCTCGCGAAATCCAGATACAAGGGCCGGTGATGTTTCATGACGGAAATATTTACTTTGTTACCGGTGGCAGCGGGAGTATTGCGTTTGCGGATACGTTAACGGTTGTGGGTGGCGGCTTAGGTTTTTCCAATCCGTCAGCAGGGTCTTATACCGTTTCCTTGCCCGCGCTGACCGAAACACAGGGCGGGATCAGTACGGAATCAAACGCCAACCTTGTGCTTGGGGCGGATGCCACCCTGACTTCGGCCTATTCCGGGGCGCCCGGCGCTGCCATTACCTTGAACGGCAATGTGTCGGGAGCGGGAAAATCACTTACGCTTGCCGCGGGCACCGGCTCAGTAACTCTGGCGGGTACGACCGGCGGCGCCGGTACCGCGGCTTTGGGCGATATTACGATTGCGGCTGGCTCTATTGCCCTTAACGGACCGGTTACCGCCTCAGGCTATGTTTCACTGACAAGCAGCGGGTTAGTATCCCAAGCAGCTCCGATAACGGCCGCCGGTCTGGAATTGTTGGGCACGAACGGGGTTTATACCTTGACCAATATCGGCAACAGCATTACGACACTGGCAGGTAGTACTGGAACAATTGATTTTGTCAACAGCGGCAGCTTCACCGTCGGCGCGGTGAATGCCACGACCGGCCTGAAGGCCAGTGGCGATGTGTCACTCACGGCGTCCGGCGATGCGGGCACTCTTACGGTGGCATCGCCGATTACAAAAACCGATGGCAGCGGAACTACTTCATTGAATTTAACCGCCGGCAACAGTGTGCTGATCAACGCGAATGCGGCGATTACCGATGCGGTGGACGGCGACTGGAACGTCACAGTCAACGGCAGTAACTATATCAAGGATTCGGCGAACCTCAACACGTCCGGTTCGGTCGCCTTGACGGCGCCGATTATTGATATCGGTACGTCGTCGATTTTGGCCGCAAATGGCTTTACCGCCAACGGCGCTACCTATATTGTCAGTCCGTCTTTGGATATCACTGCTGCATCGATCGCCTTTAACGGTACGCTGGATACCGGTAATGATTATGTGCTGGCACCCGGTACGGCTGATTGGAGCACTGCATTTACAAATGCTCAAAACTATAATACCGGCGATAACCGTAAGGCGCATTTGGTGACAATTACTTCAGAAAATGAACAGAAAAGGGTGCAGGTGCTGGCGCCGGGCATGGAGAGCTGGCTGGGCTTTTCCGACGCTGCTTCTGAAGGTACTTGGCTATATGCTGCCGGCAGCAATGATCCCCAAAACGGGGTGCAATTTTGGTCCGGAAAGTCTGACGGAAGTGCTAAAAACGGCGCTTATACAAATTGGGCTGCAGGCGAGCCAAACGATTCTGATCAGAATGAAGATTATGCAGAAATGCTGGCCAATGGCAAATGGAATGATAAAAGCGGCGGGGAGAGTTTTCACTATGTGATTGAGGTGGAAAATCCTGCCGCGGCGCTGAATCTACACGCCGGGACAGGTGCGGTGACTTTCGGCGGCATGGTAGGCGGCAGCAAGAACCTGGGAGCGCTGACGGTCAATGCCGCTACGGTCAATATCGGCGGCTCGGTTTTGACCGCCGGGGCGCAGGACTACAATGCGGCGGTAAAAACGGCGGCGGACAGCATTATCTTCAACTCCACCGGCGGCGGGATAGGAACCAACCCCGGCAATACGACAGGCTCCGGCGTTGCCGCCCATCCGATTACTTTCGGCATCGGCAGTACGCTGGATTCTTATGCGTCTGGTACAGCCGTGCAGTTTTATACCGGCGGGGGTACGGTGACTTTCGACGGAACAGTGGGCGGCACCACGCCGCTAGCTTCCCTGTCTTTTATCAATAGCCCTGTGCAGCTGAATACAGCTGCCGTAACGGTAAGCGGCAATTTGACGACCGACAGCGCCTCCCCTATTACTCTTGGTACGGGATTCAGTCCGCTATTGTCGGCCGAGAATATTACCATTGCCGGCAATATCAGTAAAACCGACACGATGGCCGGCAGCCTGAATTTAACCGCCCAAGGTACGATTATCTTAGACGGCGGTACGAACGGTCTTAATATTACATCAAGTAGCACGCCCTTGAATGTCACCATGACGGCGGGTGACGATATTATCGTCAAAGGCGCTTCTTCTGCTCCTGTGGACATAACCACGGACGGCGGCGCGGTGTCGCTGTATTCCAATCATGACGATAACGGGGGCGGAATCTACATCACCTATGGTAATATTGCCACCGGCGGCGGAAATATTACCATAGGCGGCGGCAGCAACTTATCCGGTAATGCTCTGCGCAATAATACCAATTCAATATTTCGGGAAGGCGGCTTGTCCCATGGCGGGATCAGCCTATCATACAGCAACATTGACGCCGGCAGCGGCAATATCATTATGCGTGGCAGTAATACTGTCGACAGCACCGACTGGGCCATAGGTGTGGATATCATTGACGGTACAGTGATTAAGACATCAGGCCTAGGAACAGTCGAGCTTAGCGGCAGCGGCGGCAGTAATAGTACTGGTTTCAGCTCCGGGGTAAATCTTTATAACGGCGGCGTAATCACTACGGGAACCGGGACCATTACTTTGACCGGAACGGCAGCAGGAAGCGGCGGTAAGGATTATGGCGTGACTCTGGATGCGGGAGGAAGTGCGGCCAACCAGATTTATTCCACGGGTGGCGGCGCTATTGCTATTGAGACCACGGGCAGCAAAGCGATCGAAACGATAGGGAACGCTAATCCGTCCAGAATTGGTTATGCGGTTAATAATGGAAGTGAAGCACTTTATAACAGCAATATTAGTTTAATAAGTGATGGCGCTGTCGATCTAACCGGTGCCGCCGTCAAAACGAACGGCACGGTCAGCATTACCGCGACGACCGGCGCCATCATGCTGGGTAATATCACCGCCGGCCCGACGCTGACGCTGAATGCGCCGGGCACGGTGGGGCAGGTTTCCGGTACGGCGCTTACTGCTGCCGGCCTGGAATTACAGGGCGCGAACGGGGTTTATATCCTGACTAATACCGGCAACAACATTACGACACTGGCCGGCGATACCGGATCAGTAAAATTTGCCGACAGCCATAGCTTTTATGTGGGAAAAGTCAATAACACGGCCGGGTTGACATTTATCGGTGATGCAACGCTGCAGGCGCTGAATTCAGGTGATATTGTCGTAACAAACCCCATTGTCAAGGCCGGTGCGCCTGAATCTGAATCGGCCTTGCTGCTGCAATCCGGCGATAATATTATCATATTTAAAAAAGATGACAGCAATATCGGCAGCATTACCGCCAGCGGCGGCAAGCTCAACATCACGCTGGACGCCGACACCGACGGCAACGGCGTGGGCGGCATTGATATCGTTAGTACGAACATCGCGTCTAACGGCGGCAATATATTCATGGGCGGCGGGGCTATTGATACCGGCAATGGCAAGGTAACGGGTATTGGTAATGCCCATTACTATACAATAGATAATTACAATAAACAGGATTCACTAACAACATATACTAAAGTCGATCCACTTGGAACGGGCGATGACGGCGCAGTAACTGTAAAAGAAAGCACGGTTGACGCTGGCGGCGGCAATATCATCCTGCATGGGGAGAATATTCAAACTACTAAGGCAGGTTCCAATCTGATTTATTCCATAGGGCTTGATATTATCAGTAATGGAATTAAGACAACCGGTAATGGCACAATTTACATGGAAGGAACCGGTAGCGGTGCCGATTCGAATTCATATGGCATAAATATTATCAATGATATAGCGAATGCTTCTTATATTACCACGGAAAACGGTAGTATTACGGTTCAGGGAAACACCAATGCCGGTACCAAAGCCTCCGGCGGTGGTATAAAATTTGGTGATGGCAATAGTTTGGTTTCCAATATTTACTCTACCGGCGGCGGGGCTATTTCTCTTCTGACAGATGGTTCTACGCTTACGGGTTTTTCAAGCGCTACGGTCAATATCGGGTATAATGACAGCGTATATAGCAGTCCAATTACCATCAGCGCCGGCACAGTTGATTTATCCAAGGCGACGGTTAAAACTACCGGGGAAGTTGACATTGCTTCCGCCAGCGGCACCATTTCTCTGGGAAATATTACTGCCGGTACGGTTTTGAAGATTTCGGCGGCCGACGGGGTTACTCAGGCTCCCGGTACAGCGCTTATGATTACCGGTACGTCTGCCGGAGACGGATTGGAACTGTTGGGGACGAATGGGGTCTATACCTTGACGAGTACCGGCAACAGCGTTACAACCCTGGCCGGCAATACCGGATCGGTCAATTTTGTCAACAGCGGCAGTTTTACTGTCGGTGCGGTAAATACCACAACCGGCCTTACATCCAGCGGCGATGCGACGCTGACGGCGCAAGGCACCACCGGCGATATAACGGTGAGCCAGTCCATCAATATGAACGGCAACAGTACGAATGCGCTTGCCCTTACGTTAAAAGCCAATGAACATATTATTTTTGACTCCGGCGCTGGTGTGACGGTAAGAAACGGCAAAGTAAACGTGATGTTGAATTCTGATGCTGACGGGAATGCTGCCGGCGGTATTTATCTCGGCTCCGGCACGAATATCAGCAGTAACGGCGGAAACATTCTGCTCGGCGGCGGGAGTAATGCCTTGGGTAATGCGTCAGGAACCGGCATCCTAAGAAGCAATAGCGGGGGTAACGATGATGCTTTTAGCAATAAAACCATGGGTATCGGGCTAAATGGCGCTTCGTTGCAATCCAGCGGCGGAACGATTACGCTGCGCGGGCAGGGTTCGGCCAATACCAATTATTATGGCATCGGGGTAACGCTCTATAATAATAGCTCTATCGCTGCCGGCAGCGGCGGAACAATAGTGATCGACGGCATATCGTCTGGTCCGGGCAGCTATAACGGACATAGCTGTTACGGCATTCTGCTGGAGGACGCGGTCGTTTCCGCTGCCGGTAGCGGTTCTATTATGCTAAAGGGAACCGGGTCTGCCGCAAACAGCGGTTCCGGCATGGAAATAAAGGAAAGTAGTATTACTGCGATCGATGATGCGATCATTTCGCTTACCGGCGAAGCCGGAGAGGCGCAAAACTATGCCTGCGGTATGGAGATAATCGACCGCAGTACGATCAGCGCAGTAAACGGGAACATTCAAATAAACGGCACAGGAGCGACCTATGAGCTGTCGTCGGCAGCCGATAATACGGATCCCAGCGACAACAAAGGCCGAGGCGGCATCAATATTTACAGCGGAAGCCAGGTTGAGGTAAGCGGTACGGGCGGTATTACGCTTACCGGTACGGCAGGTACCGGCGGCAGTGCGGCAGTTTGGGGGATAAATTTAGAAGGCGGTGCGGTAATGGCTGCGGGGCCGAATGTGGTTGTGGCAATTACCGGAACGGGGGCGAACGGCGGCAAGGCTGTTGATGAAGGCAGCGGTACGGTTCAGGCTGCTAATCTGGCGGTGGTTTCCAGCGGCGGGGATATTTCTCTTACTAATGTAAACGAGATTGGCACGATTGCCGTAAGCTCTAATAATAATGCCGTAAGTATTAATAACGGCAGCAAGCCATTGAGCATCGGCACGGTGAACGGCGTGAACGGCGTCGATTCCGGCACGGCGAATACGACATTTACTGATATGGGCACCGTAACCCAGACCGCGGCGATTACGGCGGGCGGCCTGGGATTGACGGGTGCCGGTGGTACGTTCGACCTGGAACAGCCCAATCATATCGGGACATTGGCGGCGAATACGGGCAGCATCACCTTGAAGAATAGCGGAGCAATCAACATCGGCAGCGTTACGGCGAACGGAGTGACAACGGACGGAGTAACTACAACCGGAACCTTTAGCCTGACGGCAGGCGGAGATATTACACAAACCAAGGCCATCAGCACGACCGGAGCGGCGACGTTTAATGCCGGCAGCGGAAATATCAACTTAAACGATGATAATAACGACTTTAAAGATACCGTAGAATTGACCGGCGGAAACGTTACGGTTCATGATGCCAATGATATCCGGCTGGGAACCTCGAATGTTTCCGGCGATCTGACGGTAACGGCAGTTGCTGGCGCCATCAGCCAAAGCGGCGCAATAGATGCCCACAGCGGAACTACGACATTAACGGCAGGGACAATGAGCAGTCCTCAGAAGATTACATTGAACGATGCTAACAACGATTTCGGTACTGTTGTGATTCCTAATAGTTCTAACACAACATTAAACGACAAGAATGGCATTGCTCTTGGCAATTTAAACGTAACCAACTTGTTGGATCTGACAGCCGGCGGTAATGTGAGCCAGATTTCCGGGCAGACAATCAGCGCGGGAAATCTGGCAGTAAGCGCCAACGGCAGCGTCAATCTGAACGAAGCGAATACCATCGGCACGGCTGCGATAACCGCCTCCGGTCATGACATCACCCTGCGGGATGACGGCGGCTTTGCCATAGGAGAGGTTACTCGGACTGATAACAGCAAATTAAGCGGCATAAATGCCGGCAGCGGCAACGTGCAGTTGATTACCGGCAGCACGGGAACGGTGACGGAAA
>JBDKTO010000040.1 GCA_039680175.1 Veillonellales bacterium
TAACGGCGGCTGCCGTCCCTGCCTACTCGCTGCTGCTTTCGGAAGGCGCTCACGGGTCCATTCCATATGCGCTTTGGGCCGGTCATTACACCTCCGGTTTCCCGGTCACCGGCTCGCTGTGCCAAAACTGACATATTTACTCGTCCCGATCAAAGCTTTATATTTTTTATATTATGCTTATTTTACCCCAGGAATTCTTCTGTGTCAAGATTGTTTTTTAAATATTCGCCAACAGTTGCTGCAAAATTTTATATTTGGCATCCTGATAAATCTGATTGGTATCCACAATGTACCATTCACCATCCACTTTTTCCAGAGCAACCGGCTTCACTGTGATTTTAAAGCTGTTCTGATCCTGCAACGTAGCAACCATGACAGTATAGTCACCTTGCTGGGCAACCTGTTTAACTGACAGCAGATTGGAGTTTTTAAACTGTTCTAAGCCGGACTGGCCGGTGATAAACTTCATAACCGTTTGGGCATCGCTTTTGGACGCAGCAGAAACATAGAGACCGGCTTCATTAAATCTGCCGTCGCGGGCCGCATTGAAAAAAGTCTTTACAACATTCTCCGGACTCAAACCGGCAATACGCTGCAAACCCGATCCGCCGCCGCAGCCGGCAGTGATCAGCACAAGCAATAGTAAACTGACAGCCGCCACACTTTTCAGCCTGTTTTTGAACATTTTTTTCTTCCTCTCTTTGATGCATAATTTTATTGGAAACTTATTATGTATAGAGTATAACACAAGTTGACTATTCAGTCACCATCATTTTTCCTTCTTTTACGGCGAAGGAGCGCTTTTTCACTCTCTTATCCGCAATTATTTAGCCGTTTACAATACGGGATAATTTAACATAGATACTTTTACATGCATTTCTACACATTTTTGCTGCATATGTTATAATTGACGTAAGCGAACAATAAGGGGGGACTTATACCTGTGAAACGGGCGACGTTTATTCATATACTGACTGGAGTTAAATTAGTCTCCAACAATGTAAGTGTTGTAGAAAATTTCAATAATAAAGCACTGATTACAATCCGGGTGCCGGAAATTATCGGTGAATCTCCCAAACAGGTTCGCTCTTTTCAAAAGCTTCTTTCCCATAGTTCATACTATAGCATCAAAGCCGACGGCAATGAGCTGATCATTACTCTGACCTTTGAATGGAATTGAAAACAACGGACCGCTCCAAGGAGCGGTCCGTTGTTACTATCAGACAATTGCCACCTTATATTCCCGCAGCCATGCATCCGCCTGAATCAGATAGGCAAACAGCTGCGCCCCACCCATTAGCTGTCCAAACCAGGGTATCTGGGAAGCAGTTAAATCCATCCCGGCAATTTCACGGATTTTGGCGGTGTTAATCAAAGGAAGCAGAGGGGATGTTCCCTCATTTAAAATATCGGTTACCCAATTACGCACCGTTGACAAATAGGAAGGATTGTGTGTCTTAGGATACGGACTTTTGCGCCGCCACAGTACATCCTCCGGTAAAACGCCTTGCAAAGCATGACGCAGCAGCCCTTTCTCCCGGTTTTGATAATGCTTCAATACTATCATGTTAAACGCACATATAAAGTTATTTAAATTTTCAATTCTGTTCAGTTACTTACTCCATGAGACTTGATAGGTAGTGCTGCCGGAAGTCAACCCTAGACTCGTCATCGAAGAATTCGCATAATTAACTGTGGCACCATGAATATAAATAGAGCCATTCGCGTAGAGCCCGCCACTAGAGCCACTCTGGGCTTCAATATTTCCGTCGGCAATCAAAGTAGCAGAACTAGTGATTCCATGTAAGTTAATTGAACCATTTGATACTATCATAGACACACCGCCTATACTGCCCGATGCCAAATTGACATCGCCGTTACAATAGATTTTTGTTACATATGTGGACTGCCCTGAATTAATCGTTACTCCATGCAAGCCTCCGCTTGTAATGGTATCATCGGTGGATAGGCTTTTCGCAATCATTGTCACAATGCTTCCGGTTACCGCTCCACTACCTGCGTCTATCTTCCCGCCTGAATAAATATTTATCGTTCCCTTTGTGTTGGCGGTAACACTTCCACCGCTTATGTAAAAATCGCCTGCCGATTGCAACGTAATATTATTACCGGTAATTGTATTCTGAGATAATGTAATATTCTTCCCGGCATAAATTTGCACGTTATTCCCCACTATATTACCATTAACCGTAATATTTCCGGTTGCGTAAATTGTAATATTCCCGCCACCTGTAATAGGAGTACCAATTGTATAATCGCCATTGACATAAATAAAAACAGATTTATCAGCTGCGACAGTATAATAATAATTCCAGTTTGTAAAATCGGAACTACAATAATAGCCTCCAGATAAGGCCGTATTAGCATATGGTAATGCTGTATTGGGCTTAGTAAAAGAAGGCATCGTAGGTGTGTACTGCATTAGCGACGCCACATTAATTGAGCCAATCTTATCACTTACTTGAGTTACAGTCCCTGCTGATCCATTTATAACAGGAGTGCTGGCGCTATAAATAACATTACCATTAACCGTCATTCCATACCCTACCGTAATAAGCCCGTCTGAAGCGATATTACCCGTAACGTTTCCGCTTACAATCCTCATATCGTGACCAGAATAAAAAACATTTTGGAACAAACTACTCGCACTTGGTTTTACTACAGTTTTAACTGTTTTGCTAACCCCATTTACAGTTCCTTTTGAGGTTATAGTGTATGTTGTACCACTTGCTGGCGTTGCTCCATCGTTTATTGCCGGTGAAATGCTGGTAATAACATAATACTTTGTTGCCGATGATCCATCTATTATGGGATTTATAGAATTATTAAGCGCCCAGGCCCAATCCGTTCTGTTATTTATAATACCGACAACGGCACGTTTTGCACCAGCCTCTGCTACAAATTGAGCTTCAATAATATCTCTATCAACAGAAGTAGATTTAAGTGCTGTCGATACTAACGGTACAAGTCCAGAAAGAAGCACTATTAAAAAAAGCATTGCAATCAATCCTAAAACCATGGCCGAACCGCGTTGATTCATAATTTCACTCCTAAGATGTAACACTTGGCATAAATACTGTATACGTAAGACTCTTGTCTTTGTTATTTGCATACCCGTAATCATGCACGATAAGCTCAATATCCAATTGATGTATTGTTTTTCGATTAAAAGTAATTGATTTTACGATTCCGATAGCCATTTTCTGCGTAGAAGTGCCTTCTGTAAATATAATGGTATTTATATCCGCATCGGTTCCTTTTGTAATTTTACATACATTGTTGGATGAATCTACGAAGGATAATGTTTGTGTGCTATCTCCTACATTAAGGCTGGAGATAGAATTTGCATACCGAATTTTATCAACAAGAATAGACATCGTTGGCCCGGCCTGCCCAATAATATGGCTTTGTGCTGCGTCATATTGATACGCTTTTACTCCGGTCGAAAGTATACTAAATGCCGCTGCTGCAATAATACACATTATAGCCATGCCAATTACAATTTCTACTAATGTAAATCCTTTAGAGTTATTCATAGCATCCTCATTTTATATAATAATAAGATATCATTTGTACGCTATTTTGTGGATCGACCGCAGGCCAGGATACTGTAACCTGAACCGGGATAACTTTTGGGGTTCCGCTAAGAGCGGTAACAGATGGGTTTGTAATTGCAATGCTAAAATTAGGATCTGGAGATGTATATGATGTTGGTGGAGATACTGTTCCCCCATCATATTGTTTGTAGCTTTCCAATACCTGCTCGGCTATAGAGACAGCAGTAGCACGATTTGATGCTACGCCAGTGGCTTTTGTTGATTGAGTATATGCAGCCATAATTGCGACGCATGCGATACTAACCAAGATCATGCCAATAAGTGCATCCAGGTACAGCCATCCTCGTTGGTTTTTGAATAGGGATGTAGTTTTCCCCAAGCGAATTCTAGTCCGGCATATCAGCTCGGCCATGCATAGCGACGTGAATATAAACAGAACAGCAGAGAACGCCGCCATAGAGTAAAAAATTGTGGCACCCACATACAACAATCCTTCCAGGCAGATAGGAAGACCATACGAACCGACAATCAGAAACAGAATAACCACTGCCGCTAATAGAATTGTAGACGTGTGCTCAATGTCATGGTTGAGCCATAAGTAAAATCTTTGCACTGTACCACCTCTGAAATAAGGATAATTACTATTTCTATCAGTCAAAAATCCCTTCATTTTCTTAGAATACCCTACCCCGGGCAGCAGGAAGAAGAGATTTTGCAGCTAACAAATAAAATGAGCCCGCTAAATGGACTTATCGCTCATTTTCCGAATAAAGTTCTATTTTTTTATTACTTACGGCTTCTCTAGCCTTTTCGTATATCAATGGCAAAATACTCTGAATTATATCCTCAGCCATCCCGTTCAATATACTATAATCGGCTTCTGGCCAATATGTTTTAAGCAGTTTAATTAATTCATCACGATCTACCACGGCGAACCACCCCTACAATTTATGGTAGTATTCATTTATCTTAGCATCAATCATTTGGCTTGCTGAAATTACTTAGGATGACGAATACCATAGTTTGATGCCGAACGATGCATTTCTTTCCTTAACTTTTCTATTTAACTCCATTATTGTTCAACATCTTTTCTAATTCATCAATTATTTGAGGTAGCCGTTCTAAAATTTCTTCAACTTCTTTTATTTCATCGACGGATAATTCTTGGTTGCTAGATACCGAATCCACTCCTAACACCACCCAATAATAAACACTGCCAGATTGCACTTTTAATGCAACCTGGCAGTCCTAGATTTAAACCATCCGTAGACCCATAGTTTTGCGTCCCTGTTTTTCAGCAGGTTTGCCAATATTAGATTTAGATGGTAATTTCGCTAGATTTTAATAAATTCCTGCTGGCTGTGTGAATGTTCACTTAACTTTTACAAGCCTAATATACAAAAATCTCCTACCCCAGTGCCCTCTTATTTTGCCCCATTGGGA
>JBDKTO010000041.1 GCA_039680175.1 Veillonellales bacterium
CCGTCAGGCTGATATTCCCGTCTGTTGTCTTGACGGTGCCGCCTGCCTCGGTAATAAGGGCTTTGGCGTTAGTGACATCCACCTTGCCGTTAGCTTGATTGATGGTTTTGATGGTTAATGTGTCTGAGGTATTCGTAAACTCAATGTCACCGGTTCCGCTATTGCCGGCGTTAAAGGCATGCACGGTATTGTCTTGTTTCAGTTCCTGACCCGCAACGCTGTCGGTAGTCAGCAAAGCAGCATCCAGTATCTTTCCGCTGTCTGTTTCGGCAATGGCACTGCCGGCGGTAAGGCCGACCTTGCCGGTGGTTTCAACATCACTGTTGAGAATGATGTCCCGGTCGGCTGCCAGCTCGATTGTTCCGCCGGCGCTTGCCACTGTTCCGTTAACTGCCACATCGCTTTCCGCGCCTGTTGCTGTCAATGTTACCGTACCGGTTCCGCCGGCATTGACTGTTCCGTTGATGGTTTCGCTGCCGTCTGCTGCCGTCAGGCTGATATTCCCGTCTGTTGTCTTGACGGTGCCGCCTGCCTCGGTAATAAGGGCTTTGGCGTTAGTGACATCCACCTTGCCGTTAGCTTGATTGATGGTTTTGATGGTTAATGTGTCTGCCGCGTTCGTAAACTCAATGTCACCGTTAGTTTGGTTTGTTGCCTCAAACGTTTTTACCGTGTTGGCCTGAGCGAGCTTCTGACCCGCGACGCTGTCGGTGGTCAGAAGCGCGGCATCTGAGATGCGGCCTTGGGCTGTTTCGGCAATAGCTCTGCCGGCGCTGAGGCTGACGCTGTCCGTGGTTTGTACATCACTATTGAGAATGATGTCACGGTCGGCCTGAGCGGTAATATCGCCATCCGTTCCGTTCACTTTGCCATTGACCAGAACATCCTGCGCGGCTGCCAGCTTTATTGCCCCGCCGGCGCTTGCCACTGTTCCGTTAACCGCTACATCGCTGGCTGCTCCGACTGCTGTCAGGGTTACCGTACCGGTTTTACCGGCGCTGACTGTGCCGTTGATGGTCTCGCTGCCACCTGCTGCCGTCAGGCTGATAGCTCCGTCTGTTGTCTTAACGGTGCCGCCCGCCTCGGTAATGAGGGCTTTGGCGTTGGTGACATCCACCTTGCCGTTAGCTTGATTGATGGCTTTGATGGTTAATGTATCTGCCGCGTTCGTAAACTCAATGTCGCCTGTTCCGCTATTGCCAGCGTTGAAGGCATGCACGGTATTGGCTTGTTTCAGGTTCTGACCCTTGACGCTGTCGGCGGTCAGCAAGGCGGCCTCCAGAATCTTCCCGCTGTCTGTTTCGGCAATGGCTCCGCCGGCGCTGAGATTGACATTGCCGGTGGTTTGTACATCATTGTTGATGGTTATGTCGCGATCGGCCTGGGCGGTAATATCGCCGCTGTCTCCGCTCACCTTGGCATTGACCAGGACATCCTGCGCGGCTGCCAGCTCGATTGCGCCGCCGTCGCTTGTCACTGTTCCGTTAACTGCCACATCGCTGGCTGCTCCGGTTGCTGTCAATGTTACCGTACCGGTTTTACCGGCACTGACTGTGCCGTTGACGGTCTCGCTGCCGCCTGTCGCCTTCAGGCTGATAGCACCGTCGGTTGTCCTGACGGTGCCGCCGGTCTCGGTAACGATAGCTCCGGTGTTAGCGATATCAACCTTGCCGTTAGCCTGATTGATCGTTTTGATGGTTAAAGTGTCTGATGCGTTCGTAAACTCAATGTCGCCCTTCGTTTTGTTTACTGCCTGGAAGGTTTTTACCGTGTTGGCCTGATTCAGGTTCTGGCCATTAACGCTATCGGTGGTCAGCAAAGCAGCATCCAGGATGCGGCCTTTGTCTGTTTCATCAATGGCTCTGCCGGCGTTGAGACTGACCTTGCCGGTGGTTTGTACATCATTGCTGAGGGTTATGTCGCGGCCGGCCTGGGCGGTAATATCGCCATTCGTTCCGCTCACCTTGGCATTGACCAGGACATCCTGCGCGGCTGCCAGCTCGATTGCGCCGCCGTCGCTGGTCACCGTTCCGTTAACTGCCATATTGCTTTCCGCGCCTGTCGCTGTCAGGGTTACCGTACCGGTTCCGCCGGCGTTGACTGTGCCGTTGACGGTCTCGCTGCCGCCTGTCGCCGTCAGGCTGATAGCTCCGTCGGTTGTCCTGACGGTGCCGCCGGTCTCGGTAACGATAGCTCCGGTGTTAGCGACATCAACCTTGCCGTTAGCCTGATTGATCGTTTTGATGGTTAAAGTATCTGATGCGTTCGTAAACTCAATGTCGCCCTTCGTTTTGTTTACTGCCTGGAAGGTTTTTACCGTGTTGGCCTGATTCAGGTTCTGACCCGTGACGCTCTCGGTGGTCAGCAAGGCACCATCCAGGATGCGGCCTTTGTCTGTTTCATCAATGGCTCTGCCGGCGCTGAGGCTGACGCTGCCGGTGGTTTCAACATCATTGTTGATGGTTACGTCGCGGCCGGCCTGGGCGGTAATATCGCCGTCCGCTCCGCTCACCTTGGCATTGACCAGGACATCCTGGTCGGCTACCAGCTTGATTGCGCCGCCGTCGCTGGTCACTGTTCCGTTAACTGCCACATCGCTGGCTGCTCCGGTTGCTGTCAATGTTACCGTACCGGTTCCACCGGCGCTGACTGTGCCGTTGACGGTCTCGCTGCCGCCTGTCGCCGTCAGGCTGATAGCTCCGTCGGCTGTCTTGACGGTGCCGCCTGCCACGCTAATGATGGCGCCGGTGTTGGTGACATCAACACTGCCGTTAGCCTGATTGATGGTTTTAATAGTCAGTGTTTCTGCCGTGTTCGTAAGCTCAATGTCGCCGGTCGTTTTATTTGCTGCCTGGAAGGTTTTTACCGTGTTGGCCTGATTCAGTTTCTGGCCATTGACACTATCGGTGGTCAGCAAAGCAGCATCCAGGATGCGGCCTTTGTCTGTTTCATCAATGGCTCCGCCAGCGGTGAGACTGACGTTGCCGATGGTTTGTACATCACTGTTGATAGTTATATCGCGGCCGGCCTGGGCGGTAATATCGCCATCCGTTCCACTCACCTTGCCATTGACCAGAACATCCTGCGCGGCTGCCAGCTTGATTGCGCCGCCGGCGCTTGTCACCGTTCCGTTAACTGCCACATCGCTGGCTGCTCCGGCTGCTGTCAGGGTTACCGTACCGGTTTTACCGGCGTTGACTGTGCCGTTGATGGTCTCGCTGCCGTCTGCTGCCGTCAGGCTGATATTCCCGTCTGTTGTCTTGACGGTGCCGTCTGCCTCGGTAATAAGGGCTTTGGCGTTAGTGACATCCACCTTGCCGTTAGCTTGATTGATGGTTTTGATGGTTAAGGTGTCTGAGGCGTTCGTAAACTCAATGTCGCCCTTCGTTTGGTTTGTTGCCTCGAACGTTTTTACCGTGTTGGCCTGATTGAGCTTCTGACCCGTGACGCTATCAGTGGTCAGCAAGGCGGCATCCAGGATCTTCCCGCTGTCTGTTTCGGCAATGGTTCTGCCGGCGCTGAGGCTGACGCTGCCGGTGGTTTCAACATCACTGTTGATGGTTATGTCGCGGCCGGCCTGGGCGGTAATATCGCCGTCCATTCCGTTCACCTTGGCATTGACCAGGACATCCTGCGCGGCTACTAGGTCGATTGCCCCGCCGGCGCTTCCCACTGTTCCGTTAACCGCCACATCGCTGGCTGCTCCGGTTGCTGTCAGGGTTACCGTACCGGTTTTACCGGCGTTAACTGTGCCGTTGATGGTCTCGCTGCCGCCTGCTGCCGTCAGGCTGATATTCCCGTCTGTTGTCTTGACGGTACCGCCTGCCTCGGTAATAAGGGCTCCGGTATTAGTGACGGTCACGTTGCCACTGTTTTGATTAATCCCGGTAATATTAAGTAAATCGACCGCATTAGCAAAAACGATATCACCTGTACCGGTATTGGCGGCTGAGAAGTTGCTAACCGAATTGGCGCCGGCTATATTCTGCCCTTCTTTACTATTGGCCGCCAGTGTTTGCGCTGAAATCTTTCCCTTCTGCAGCTGGTTGATTTTACCGCCTGTGGAGGTAATATACACAGAGCCAGTTGTTTTCAAATTATTAACCGTTGCATCATCACTTGCGGTTACATAAATTGGTGACGTTTTAGTTGTTGCCGACGATCCCTCTTCCATGTCAACCGCCTCACCAGTTAGCGTTATGTCGCTATTGGCGTTAACCACCCCTTTAAGAACCAGCTGTCCATCAGCGTCAATAAACAATCGTTGACCGGAGGTCAAATCACCCACATTCAGTATGTTCGCGGTGCTTTGAACAAAAATGCCGTAACCATCAGCTGACGAAGCAGTTAATTTGCCTGATGGATTCACCGTCAGTGTAAACGGATTATCGCCTGTTCCTACACTGCCGCCCTCGGCAAAGAGAGAAACATTTTCTCCTTCCAAGGCCATGGGTCGATCTCCCCGACTGTCGAGGATCGAACCCGCCGCTCTTAGGACAATATCTCCCGTACTGTACATTTCTGCCACATTAAGGTTGCCTGTTTTCTCGGTAATGTAAATATTACCGCCTGCTCTGGCAGTCAATGCTGATAGTTCACCAAGGTCAATAAGCAACGGATCAGCTTTTGTACCAATGCCACTATCTCCGCCCTCCAAAATAGTACGGTTGCCCTGGATGGCTGCCTCTCCTGCAGTTGCTACGTTATAGATACCATCTTTACCTTTTACACGAATAGAATCGCCGCTTTTAATGGTTTTCACATAAATAGGATCTTGCGAACCCAGGTAAACATTATTTTTCCCTTCCGCGGTGATTGTACCGTTAGCGGTAACGGAAATATTAATTGGCAAGCGATTGAGAATCGTAATTTGTTTCGTGTCATTATCCACCGATACATCGTCAGACTCAGCTGCCGCTAAAGCAATACGCGCATCATCATTCTTTAATGCATCCGGATTTGTTCCATCAATGACGATAGAACCGGAATCTTTGCCAATACTACCATTGAGCGCTTTCAATGTAATATTACGGCCTTTCACATTGGGATCTTTGATCCGGGTTTCGGTACTGGTGGTTTGTTTGAAAAGAATACCGCTACTGAGTGCGTAATTTAATTCGTTTTCTGTCCAGGCTGATCCTTGTGTCAGGCTTTGCTTTTCGCTGTCTGTAAGGACATAGACCCATGATGGGTTATAACTGGTATTGCCGTAAGCAGCATGGAGTCTCTGGTACTCGGCATCACCGCTTGGATTGGAGTAATCGTCAGCCTGGTAACCAGTGATGTTGCCGTTAGCATCATACGTCGCCCGAACATTGCGCATCTGCCAGTATTTTTGATATTCGGCCTGCTTGGCTTGTTTATAGGCTTTGACAGTATTGTCAGCGCTCGTAGTTGCTCCCGTCCCGGTGAGCAGCATATTATCCCAAAGAGCTTGCAGTTGGGCAATGGTACGTGTGTCTTTTTTCTCTTCCGGATTGGCATCAATCATACTCCCGTTAGCCACTTCCAGACTGACATCGCCGCCGGCCGATTCAACCCGGATGAGCCGCATATCGCCGCTAGCCTGGCGAATGTTGATGTTGGCAGCTGCAGTAGCGTTAAGGCCAGCGCCGTCTTGGCTGCCGATATTCACATTCAGCGCCTGTACCGTACTGCCGGTACTGCCGATACCTCCCGAGGCAGATACAAGATCAATACGGTTTCCTGTGATCACAGCATTATTGCCCGCTGCCGCCTGAAGGATGCTTCCATCCGCTGTCAGACTTACATTACCATTCGTTGCGGAAATATTGTTTACCCGAACATCGCCGCTAGAGCTACCGAGGTAGATATTCCCGTTTGCACTGGTAGCTGTCAGCGCTCCGGAATTACCCGCAAGCTGCACCGCCACCGGCGTCAGACTGGAGCCGATACCGGTTCCGGCAGTAAGAGTAATATTGGGGCTGGTGATTGTGGTTAATCCTGCTGTTGCACTAATGGCTTTATCGGCTGATAACGTAGTCGTACCGGCTAAGTTGCGCACCGGTCCGGCCACAATTAGATTTTGCTTGCTAGTTACATTAATCTGCCCAGAGTCATAGCCGATAAAACTGACGGGGATGGAGAAATCTGCTTTCACGGAATGGGTATGGATGTCTTCGCTGCCCTTTACATACGTGTCTTTTACAAAATAATCGGTCCAACCGAAAATCCACCAACCATGGGATTCAGACCAGGAATAACTACCTGCCTTTTCTTGTTGTGCTGTGTTAACATTCTTATAATCGTAACTATAATTGGCTGATTGGCCTGTTTGAGTCACATAGGTTCCGTTCGGCAGATTGGTAATAGGTCCGGAAGGTACTGTAACATCAGAAATTGTTGTGGCGTCCTTCCACGAAATCAGCCCTGCCCAACTGCCGCTTTTCTTAGTAATTTCTCTAGTTTCATTTTGTGCTTGCCCGCGGTTCCAAACATAATCTAAACCTGACTGAGGGGCATAGCTGGAGCTTCGGCTATTAGCAGTTACTTGATCTGACAGCTGTTTGTTTCCTGCCGTCTGGACAGTTTGGACATCACTGCCCACGCGGGTAATGGTAGTCACAACCGGGCGCAATACACCCGTTTCGTCCTGCGCTGACTTGCCGGTGTCAGTAATCCGGACCTTGCCTTCAATATTGCCGGTATCCATTCCGTTAAGCACAATATCATAGCCCGTATTATTAGTCACATTGATCCGTCCGTAACCATCCAGCACCTTGATATTGCCGCCGCCGGTGTTCAGAATGATACCTGATAATTCAGCATAACCGCCTTGCACCTTGACCGCATCGAGGACAATCTGATTGGTTTCAGGGTTAAAGTAAGCAAGAATTTTTCCGTTACCGCCATCGGATAACCGGTAACTGGTCAAACTGGCAGAATTGGACATACTTGGCTTGCCTGCTGCTATCCACTGCTGTTTAAGGCTATCAATGCGTGCATTCAAATCAGTATCCAAAGTTACGTCCCAGTCGGGAATGCCGCTTTGAATCGTACCGTTAATATTTAAATAGCGAGCGCTAAGATATACATTATTACCGGCAATCGTTGAACCTGTGCCCGCTTTGTAGGCATTGGATGTCGTGTCGGTTTTTCCTGCTTCAGCTGAATTCTGTTCAGATGCCCAAATGGACTGCGGATCACCGCCGACATTGTAGATGCCGTCAACATAAGACTGAACGACATCTCTGCCGGCCGAAATGTTGACCGTGTTGCCCACAATACTCGGAGCCGCCTTGCCATCTTGCCCCAATAGCTTGATACTGCCCTTGTTATTTTGCACCATAATGGTCCCAGTCGGATTGCTGATATTTCCTACCAGTTCAATATCCGGCACTGCAACGCCGGATATAGGCGAATAGGTGTTTTGTATGGTAATCTTCGGTGTTGCACCGCTGCCGGCAGCCTCAATACTACTAAAGCTAGCCGACGGACTTCCAGACAAATTACGATCATTGATTTGAGCCAACGAACTTACTTGCCCACCGTTAAAAATCAATTTGCCGCCTTTATCTTCGATTGTCAAATCATTGACACGCAGAAAGCTGCGGCTGTTATTAATAATGGTGATTTCTGTATCATTCGGCGCTTTTAAGGAACCGCTACCGGACAAATAGTCAGCCTGAACGGTAATATCGCCGCTGCGTGCTTTAATATCATCTAAAGTTACATAATTTGCTCTTACATTTTTCAGTGCTACATAGACGGTATTTCCGGTAGCGTCTTGCAAAGCTTGCGCATAGCCGAGAGAAACCAGTTCCTGATAGATATAGTTTATTTCTGAATCATAGGCTGCGTATGCAGTTGGATCTTTAGCATAAGCAGTACGCAATTTGAACAGGTTATCCAAGCGGGTAAAAGCATTGGATACTAAATTCTCGTCTTTGGCGGTAAAGGTTACACCGTCAGTCTGCTCCGCGATGATTGGCGTATAATAACCCGAATTAGCTTCTGTCAAAGAGTCGTTGCGCGGATCGTCATTGAGCACCAGCCGCTGTTTATTTTGAATACCGGCATGAAGCGCACCGTCCACGACGACCCCTGTGCTGGCTGTCGTCTTGCTAGTTCCGCCTTTAATGTCAAGCGATACCTCACCACCACCAACTAAAGAGCTAAATGCGTTGGCAACAGCTGCGGCAAGTTGACGGTAGAGGTCTTTGCCGACACCCTGACCATCGGCTACAGCGGCTCCCTTATCAGTGATAAGGTTAATGTCGCCGACACTCAGCACATTGGCACCGCTGCCGACAGAGATCGTATTATTTTGTGTAATCAAAGCATCCGCTCCCGGCGAGGTACTGACCGGCAAAAGTGTTTTATTGAATAGGTCAGTACGCGCACTGGCATTGATGGTATTCTTAACGCCATCTCCATCCCGACCAGCCAGCAAATTAATATCACCATTCGCCCGGAAGTAAGTATTATCACCGACAATGATCTTATTCTGACTAGCTACTGTGGAAGCTGACGCCCCTTGGGCGGCTCCCGCCAAACCGTAGGTTTTCGCATTCGCGTCGGTGTCAACGGTTGCGTTGGTGCGAGCGCCGAGATTGATGGTTCCTACGCTGTTCATAGAAGCCCCGCTGCCTATCGTCACTTGTGCCAACACCGGTGCAGTAATAATTGACTCGGCCTTAGCAATGGCAATCGCTCCGCCAGAATCCAGCTTGGTCTGGTCATGGGCATCCAGATCGTTCACCGCAGTAAAGTTTGTTTGTCCCGGATTATCCGGGTCGCCTGTTATCGTAATCCTTGCATTATTACCGACTGTTACCTGGGTAGTATCGGTAATCGTCGATTGGCTGGAAGCTGCCGAACCGTTAAGCAGCCCGCCTGCCCCAGCGGAAACATTGAAGGCATTGTCTGCCAAAAGAGGTTTCCGTGCAATGTTGTTAGCCAATACATTGATGTTAAGAGCAGTGAGATTCGCTCCGGCACGAATGCCGGCATCCACCTGAGAGTTAACCGTATTAACAGCCGCTGCGCCGCTGGCGCCGACTAGAGCGGCATTTGTTGAATCCACTTTGCTATTGAAAGTTGCTCGATGAGTAGCGTCAACGGCAATGGTGTTCGCTGCCAGCAAGGTGTTTGATGAACCTCCGCCCAGTTCCGCTTTAGTAGTGCTGCTGTTGATGGTAGAGGCTTTAGCAGCTGTTCCCGCCACTAGCCCGCCGCTGCCGGAAACAGCGTCGGCATAAGTATCCTCCGTTGCTACCGCACTGACTTGTAATGTTCCGCCAATATTACCGCTAACTCCATCTTCAACCATAGCCGCTGTTGTACTGTCTGTGCTGGCCTGTGCACTGTTGGCACCTATAGCAATAAGACCGCCAACTATACCTGTCACGTCCGCTTGAGCTGATTCATTATTAGAGGCAATAATTGTTGTGTTGCTACGGATATTCAGCGCAGTATCTTCCCCGACCGAACTGCTGACTGTCGCTTTCAAATTAGCCGTACTTTGCGTTGCATTTACGCCGATTAAGCCGCCGCCGGCAGCACTAGCATAGCTTTTAGCGGTCACATTGCTGTCCGGTAGCAGTTGTGTAGCTGTAACGGAAAGGTCTTTTGCTTCAATATCATTGGCGCTGCCAATCGTTGCTGTGATTGTTGGCTTAACATCCGTCGAAGCAAGAGATGCGCCCACTGATAATAGACCAACGTTCAAACCGTCCGCCTGGGCTTGTGCCTTTTCGGTTGAAACTGAGGCAACTTTTAAGTCCGCTACAGTCTTACTCGTAACATTGTCGCCAGTATGCGCATCGGCAGTCGTGTTGATAACAATGTTTGCATCCGATCCGGATCCGGCAATGCCGCCACCGGCACCGGCTGTAGCATAGGCACTCGCAAACTCTGCTGCATTGGCGGTTACTGCTGCCGACTGAACCGCCTGTTGTTTACCAATCTCGGCTCCATCGCCAAGATAAGCTATTGCAGAGCCGCTCAGATTGCTGTGAATCACTGCCGCCCCCAGAGCACCGCCAATACTGACGCTGGCGTTCAGTGCCCGGGACGAAAATGAATCAGATGCATCGGCACTCACAGCTAAATCAGGTGCTGCTGCATCACTTGCTTTAATTAGCTTCCCATCAAAATGGGCTACGGTATCGCTCGCATCGGTTTGATACAACGTCGCGGCTCCAAGAGCGGCCACTAATCCTGCCTGACCGGCATATGCCTCGTTGCTCAGATTGTGGGTACGCTTAGCATTAACGGCGACCCCACCAGAAGTGGTGACGACCGTTCCTGTGCCAATTGACGCTGTGGTATCTGCATTAATGGAGGCAATACCCACTGCCCCACCAATGCTCGCGCCGCCAAGAGCGCCGCTGCCGGCTAATTGGTAGAAATCAAGATTTTCTTTGGCATTAACGGATACGCTTCCCGTATTCAGCCTGACATTATTGCCAATAAGCGCTGTTGTTCCACCCGGCACGAAGGTAGGTCGTGAACTAGCAATACCTTGTTCAACCGCTGCTGACACCTTGGTATTTGACGTAGCGGCACTAATGTTCGTTGCAGCATCGCTGGCCGAACTATTACCAATTTGCTTAAGAAAAGCGGAAACTTCTAAATTTTGAACCTGATTATCAATATCTTGCTGCGCAGTTACGCCATTAGAACTGGTTAAACTGGATTTCGCATCATTTCCTACCCCAGTGCCAATGGAATATACGGAGACACCACCGGCCACACCGACAAGACCGCCGGATGCGCTAGCAGCATAACTATCAATGTCTTTAGTAGATAGGGCATTCACATCCAGCATTTTATTTGCCTGAATCGCTGCGCCGTTGGCAATGTATGCCGATGTATCTGTGTTAATAATACCAATATCGACGCCACCTGCCGCACCGACTGCACCACCGGCTACCGAACCTCCGACAGAAAACAGTTTTAAGTCATCGGCGGCAGTTATACTGACAGACTGGTTGCTTCCAGCGCCGCTTAGCGTATTGATATCCGCATCACCAATATGCGCACCGGTATTGACGTTGATGACATTCGCCGCGGCTGAGCCTGCCGCACCAGCAAATGCTCCGACCGCACCACTGGCAGCGACAGTAAAGATGTCTTCTGTGCTGTCAGCTCGCACCGCTACGCCTTGTATGTTCTTGGTCACCCTGTTGGTGGCCGAAACGCCGTCAAACACCGTCATCTGCCCGGAGGCATTTGCCTTGGCATCTACCTTGGCGTTATCGGCAATATAAGCTTCCGTTGTTTTGGTTACATGATTCACATCAATCGAAGCACCGACACCGGCAATGCCGACACCCAAAGCTGCGCTGCCGGCAATGGATTTAATTTCGGTATCATCGGCTGCCGCGACTAATACGTTGTTATCTGCGGCGACTGACCCATCGATGTGTGCCAAAGTTGTGTTGTCAATAGAGTTTACGACCACCGCTCCCGCTACGGACAAGCTGGCTGATGCCGCTCCTGCTACCGCGGTAGATAAAATTGTCTCGCTGCTATCAGCAGTGACGGACATATTGTCCTTAGCCGTCATGCTCGCTCCTGTGCCAACGTTAGCTTCTGTTTCATTTTTAACAACAGATATATCTGCTCCCGGTCCAAGTGCAGCGGCACCAACGATTGCCACACCGCCTATTCCCAGATGATAGTAGTCGCTGCCAGCCGCCACACGCACATCTTGCCCTGCTGCAGTGGCATCGGTGTTATGTTGATTGATTCTCGCATTATTATCCACATAAGCATTAGTGGTATTTGTCACAACAGTCACTGAACCTGCAATCGCCGCTCCGGTACCGACAACGCCGCCTGTAGCCTCATTCGCAACGCTGTCTTTTGACATCGCAGTTACAGCTACGCCTGAAAAAGAATCTTGTTCTTCACTCGTTGTGCGAAACTTAGTCAACAAATCCTTATTATCTGCCTTCGACAGGTATTTATCATCCGTGTTCAAACTCGGTGCAGTGACTACACCAGCTTCAGCCGTTTGCACGGCATACTGCTCAGTAAATTTGCCGGTAGCCGCGTCAATAGATTTTGAAGCATTTGCCTGCACATCGGCATTATTGTCAATATAGGCTTCCGTATCTTTTGTAATGACCGCCGCGCCGACCGATCCGCCTGCCCCGAGGCCGCCGACAGCCGAACCGGCAATCAAATTCATCGTATTGTCATCCTCTGCCGCTACGCGGATGCTGCCGTCAGCGGTCAGCACCGCACTATCTCCCACAAATGCCTTAGTCGTTGCATTCAACGTTTCCACAGCCCCTGCACCGGCCACGCTGCCGCCTCCAGCCGCTCCGCTTGCCGAAACATTAGTAATCTGCTCGTCTGACAACGCATCCACCAAGATGCTTCCGTCGGCATTTACTGTAGTCTGGCTGTCTGTCGCTGACCCGATATAAGCTTGAGTATCTTTCGTAATAACGTCGATACCCAAACCAGCGCCAACACCGGAACCACCGATTGATGCCGCCCCGCCGATGTTAACAATCGCAGTCGCATCGGAAGCCTTGACAATCACATCTTTACCGGAATAGGCAGTTTCATTAATAACAGCATCTTGATCGATATGCGCTTTTGTTGCCGTATGCAGCACATTCAAGTTAATCGCACCGGAAATAGCCGTTCCGCCTGCCGAGCCTGCCACCCCAACGGTGTTTAGATTTTCACCGGCTGCAGCGTTAACCACTGTATCACCCTTCGCGTTAACAGCCGCTGTTGAACCAATATGCGCATCAGTTAAATGATCAATAACCCCAATATTCGCCGCAGCACCAAAAGCTCCGGCACCGCCGGCAACACTGCCGGCGGCAGATTGCAGCTGCAGATTGTCTCGTGCATTAACGGCTGCATCACCGCCGGCGTTTATTTTCGCCCCTTCCCGAATCACGGCCGCTGTACCGTGAGGCAGCGGTGAAACCGGTATGGTTTTATTCGCTACAACACTGGAAACAGAAATTGCTGCCGTCTTATCACCTACTGCCTTGCCAGCCTGTTCCCCAATATTTTTGGTCGTTCCGTCCTTATCTTTATAAGTATATGTATAGCTGCCAATCATCGACTCAGCTTTGTTATCCTGGACTTTACTATCGGTATCGCCTTGGGCGCTTGTTGACTTGCCGTCTTTATCTTTTACATCGAGATAAGAAAGCGCCTCGTCAGTCAATCCGCCGCCGATGGCGAGAACGGATACGCTGCCGGCAATGCCGACAACACCGCCGCCGGCACTGACTGTATTGACATGAATATCCTTCGTCGCCAGGGCGTTGACATCCACATCATTGTCTGCCGTCACATCGGCAGCGCCAATATAGGCGGTGGTATCGCCTACGATCACGCCGACATTAAAACTGCCAGCCACGCCGCCGGCGCCAACACCGGCAGACCCGGCTGCAGAAAATAACTTAAGATCATCAACTGCGGTCACACTCACATCTTTGGCTGTGATCTTGGCATTATCGTCAATATAAGCCGCCGTATCCGCACTGATCACGTTGGCGACGACCGTTCCGGCAACACCGGCATAAAGGGAGCCGCCGCCGGCTACAACCCCATCAATGACATTTTCTGTACTGGCAGCCTGAACAGCTAACCCTTGTATGGATTTGCTTGCCCGCTGGCCTTCGGCTTGTGTCTTATTATCGGTTCCGGCATAGACAGTCTGAGTGGCGCCTAAATCCCCGCCCAACGCTTCAACTTCAGCGTTTTTACCAACATAGGCCTGCGTATCTTTGGTAATAACGTTCACATCAGCCGAGCCGCCTACCCCTGCGCCGTTGATGGAAAATCCAGCCCCGCCGGCGATAACGGCGATATTCGTGTCATCATCGGCAGCAAGGCGAACATTGTTGCCGGCTTTGACGACAGCTTTGGCATCCGCAGTGTCAGCCTCCTCAATATAGGCTTTCGTCGTATTGGTCAGAACATTGCCGGCCAATGATCCGGCCACGCCGGCATTGATGCCAACGGCGCCGACGGCAGTGACGGAAAAAATGCTTTCCGCCGCGTTTGCGGTCACAGCAATATCCTTTTGTGCCATAACTTGCGCCGTCTCAGCAATATAGGCTTCCGTGTCGGCGACGCGGACAGCAAGATCTGTCCCGCCACCGACGCCGGCTGTGCCGCCGCCGGCGAAAGCACCGGCCATCGCCAGGCGATGGAAATCGCTGCCCGCAGCTACCAATACAGACTGGGAGGCTTGTTCGCCGCTGTCCGCAGTGTTGATAACCGCGCCCGTGTCGATATGGGCTTTAGTCGTATTGACGATGACATTTGCGCCCAGTGAGCCTTGTACGCCGGCAGTACCGCCGCCTGAAGCGCCGACAGCGCCCGTGCGGACAGTGTCACGGGAAACCGCGCTGACGCCAACACCATGGATGTCCTGTTTTTGCGCCACAACCGGCTTAGTCAAACCCGGAATATCTATTTGATCAAAGGGAGCTTCGGTAATGCTGTCATTCTCCGGCGCTGCAATCTCATTCGTACCCGGCACATAGGTACTATCCGTGGAAAACTTACCGTTTGCAACTTGCACGGCATCACCGTCACCATCGGCTTGTACAACTGCCTTATTACCGATATGCGCATCTGTGGTTTTGGTAATGACGCTGACGCCGGCCGCGCCACCGACGCCGGCCGTGCCGCCGACAGCGACATTACCGGCCAGAAGATTCATCGTAGTATCGTCTGACGCAGAGGCTACTGCACTGCCACCTGCATGAACCTGCGCGTTGTCGCCGATATAGCCATTGGTTTTATCGGTAATAACATAGACGACTCCAGAGCCGGCGACCCCGGCAGTACCGCCGCCGGCAGCACTGGCCGCCGCTGCAGTAATGCTTTCAGTCGATTGAGCCTGAGTAACAACATTTTCTCCCGCATGAACGATTGTCTTTTTGTCTGATTCTGAATCTTTTATAGATGCTTCCGTATCTTTATCGATGACTTCAACTACTGCACCCGCGCCAACGCCGGTCGTACCGCCGAAGCTGACCGCGCCGCCGAAGCTTGCTATCGTTGTGTCATCGCTGGCAAGAATGTTAACATTCTTGCCGCCCGTCAATACTGTGCCTTGATCGATAAATGCTGTGGTATCGACAATGACCGTCTCAACCACAGCGGAACCGGCGACACCTGCAGTGCCGCCGCCCGCACCGCCGGCAGCGATCGTATGGAGGGTTTCCGCAGCCGCAGCCGTGACACTAGTATCCTGCCCGGCGTTGATGGCAACATTCTTGCCAATCCAAGCCTGTGTATCATCTTGGACGTTAGTTGTGCCAATAGCAGCGCCAATTCCAGCCGTACCTCCCACTGCAACGCTAGCAGCAACATTCAAAGCATTAAAGTCATTGTTCGCATGTACGGTCAGATTACCGGTCGTGTCAATCTCTGCATTATCAACAACTTGGGCATACGCTTTATTTTCAGAAACAGCAGCCGTAGCAACACCCGCTATACCGGCGGTATTTGCTACGCCGCCGCCCAGACCAAAGACACCCACATCCTGTTTGGCGTCAGCGGTCACACTCACTGAGCCGGACTGATTAATATCGCCGGCAAAAATACTGGATGTTTCACTGCTATTAATTATATCGGTGCTAACTAAGCCAACGCCTGCATTGCCGGATGATAAAGCCACGCTGGTGACAAATGCTTTTGCGGTAGTATCGCTGCTGCTTTCAATAGTAACGGCATCGCTGGTTGAAACGGTTGTACCGCTGCCGATAGATGCCTTGGTTTGGTCTTGAAAATAATCTACTGCAGCAGCGCCGGTAACGGCTACTTTTCCACTGGCTGAGCCGGCAATTGCCTCTGTATAGTAATTGTTTTGGCCTAAAATCGATTGCAGGTTTTTAGCAGTGAGCGATTCTTTCAGCTTTTGCGGATCTTCGGTATTGAATTCAAAGGGATCAGGCCCTGTTACTTTATGGTTGTAAGCCTGCAGGTTAAGACTTTCGGCATCAATAACGCCACCGCTGCCGACTGCAGCAACGTACTGGTTATCAGAAACTATCGTAGCAACAGAAGCGCCTACACCTGCGTTTTGCGATAAAGCAATACTCCACGCCTTGGCAGATAGTTTGCTGGTATTGTCCGTCGTCACCGTGATATTGCCAGCCTTATCATCGGCAGTATTAATGATCCCATCGCCGTTCTGACCGGTGATGCTGACATTGTTTCCTACCGCTGCCTGAGTGACAGTCTGTGAATAGGCAACGGCCAATGCTCCGGCAACGCCGACCTTATCGCCGCCTGCGCCGGCCACGCCTTCTGCCGACAGTTTATTGACAAAGCTGTCTGATTTATTTTGCAGCGATACAGCAGCAATATTAACATCGCCTTTTGCTTTTACCGTAGTATTATCGCCAATCGACGCCGTTGTATCATTGAGTGCAACACTTATGCCAACCCCGACGCCGATGCCGGCTTTAGCTGTAGGATCAAGCGCGGCGCCGCTGCCGCGGGAACTAAAGTCTGATGTAGTATCAGCGGTGACGCTTAATTTGCCGCCAGTACTGACTAAACGTTTAGACGCGCTATCTGCACCGCCGGTTATTCCTGCGTCTACATCATCATTGATGACGGACACCCCGACAGCAGCAGCGACATCGACTTTTTTGCCGCCACTGGTACCTTCTTGCTTATCTGCAGTGTCTTTTAACGCTTTAGAGCTGACATTTTTAGGATCAGAGGGTGCCGTTTCTCCGTCATCAAGCCCCTTAGCTCCTTTTGAACTGGCAGTAGCTACTGCTTCATAGGAACGGTCAGCAGAGGCAGCAATCGTAATGTCGCCTGCGGAGACAACATCGCGGTTTATTGTCGCGGAAATAAGACCATTGCTGGTAATAACTGCTGCTGACGCACCAATTCCGACGCTGTCAGACTTGGTATCGCCGGTAGCGGTTGCTGTATGATCGCCGCTATTCGTGCTGCGAACTTCAATGGAAGCTGCGTCCAATTGGCTGCCGGTATCAATAGTAGCCTGGGTTGTTTGATTCAGTGTGGTTACCGCAGCCACTGCATCAATAGCAACACCGCCTGCAGCGCCGCCTGTCGCCTCGGTATTTGTATCACTGTCAGAAGAAGCGACGACTGACAAAGCACCCGCTTTTGTTAAATTTGCATTTTTGTCAATATCGGCTTTGACGTTATCAACTACAGTGTTTATCGCGACCGATGCGCCAATGCCAACCTTTCCACCGGTAACGCCTTCTTTCGTTGGCAAAGCCTTGGCTTCGCTATCACTTTGATTTTCTGCACGAATGACAACAGCGCCGCTGCCGGCATCGACTGTCGCATCACTTGCTACTTCTGCCGTCGTCGAATTAACGACAGTATTTATGGCAACTGAGCCAGCAATGCCGACTTTAGACCCGCCTGCTCCTGAGGTGGCTTGTGCGCTGAAATTGCTTACCTTATCAGGCTGCTCAACTGTGCCGACATCCCGCATAGCGGCGGAAATCTCTAAACCCTTGACATTATGTTTGGCTGCCCCAAGCTTAGCTTCGTTAGTCACAGTCGCGACGTTTACGGCGACAGCTGCGCCGACGCCAACCTTATTGCCGTCAGTATCAACTTTCGAAACAGCCTTGCCTTCCGCAGTAGCGGCAGCGGCGCTGTTACTAGTTGTTTTGAGTTCCAGAGTTTTCCCTGATGTAATGGCTATCCCATCCGGTGTATAGGCTTTAGCGCTAGAGACACCAATGTTGACGCCAACTGCCGCAGCAACACTGACAGAGCCTTCGCTGGTCTCAGCCTTAGGCGGTGCTGCCAGACTTGCCTTGGCCTTGTCTGACGCTTTATCTTTAATTACATCTTTATTCGCAACTGTAGTTGTCTGATCCTGTACATTTTTATTAACATCTTTGTCACCATCTTGGACACTACCGTCATCTTTCGCCGCTTTACCGCCTGCCGCGCTGGCGATAACATCTGTCTTGGCTGCACTGGCGTTGTCAGCCTGGAAGCTGACGCCGCCATCGGCTCTTATGTCCCGTTTGGTGGTAGCTTCTGCCTCATCGACAGCCACTGTTAAACCGATAGCAATGCCGACTGCGGCTTTTTCACCGTCTGCCTGGCCTTCCGCCGTGGTTGTGCTGCTGCCGGCATTATCCGCTTTAACGGTAAGATCTCCGGTTATATTTAAAGGATCGCCGCTGCCCACTTTGGCTGACGCCTGGTTGTCGGCTATGGTTAAGGCCACTACCGGCGTAACCGAGATGTTCCCGGCTGAGCCCGCTTTGGCTTCGGTGGTCAGAGTGTGACTTCCCGTTGCTGCCAAACTCACATCGTTGGCACCGGTTATCAGAGCACTATCTTCAATTTCCGCAGCAACATGATTGATTCCGATATTAACCGCAACCGATGCACCTACACCAACCTTGTCGCCTGAAGCGGTTCCTGAAGGCAGTGCATTAGCTGTGCTTACGCTTCTATTATCCGCAGCTATGTTGACATTCCCGCTTGTCTGTATATTGCCTAAACTTCCGATGGAAGCATTGCTTTCATTAACATTCACGTTAACAGCCAGTGCGCCCGCAACGCCAACATTATCTGCACCTGCGCCTGAGGAAACATTTGTCGTAAGGCTGCTTGTCGCCGGAGAATTATCAGCTTTATTCATTAGCGCCTTGACTGACAATCCGGAAGTTTCTACAGTTTGGTTAACATACGCTTTATTATCTGACGATACCTTATTGATACCTACCGCAACACCTACGCCGGTGGCACCCGCTTCCACAGCGCTGCCGTCAGCGGTAACTGCGGACTGATTGACGGCGTTACTTGTCACCTGAGCCTGACCTGTTGAAGTTGATGCGGCTGCCGATTCCATATAGGCCTTCGTAACACTGGTGATATCATTTATTCCCAATGCCGCGGCCACAGTGACAGATCCATCACTGGTCTTAGCATCATCCTGATATTCCGTAAGTTTTTTTTGTGTTTCGCTAGGGTCGGTTCCGGTTTGCGCTTGTGCACCCCTGACCGAGGAGATCGCTTCTGTCGTCACTGCATTTGATGAAAAAGCGTTGATGTCAATGGATTGAGACTGACTGATTTTGGTTTGTCCGGCAATACCCGCCTCGGTCGTGCTGTGGATAACGCCAAAGCCGAGACTACCGCCGCCTGCGTTATTACCACTATTGGTTTGATCGGTATCACCTGAATTGTCTGCGGCCTTAGCCGAAACAGTAAGATCAACTGTATTTTTGGCGGCCAAGCTGACTGCCCCGGCTGCGCTAACATCCGTTGTCCCATCAAGCTTTACACGGGCAGTGCTGTCCACCGTCGCACCGGCAAAGGCCGAATCGCCGGTCAAATTGGCAAGAAAGTCTGGTGTATTAGCAGTAATGTCTACATTGACAGTTGCCTTCATATTTACATCGCCACTTGCCACTATGGAACTATCCTTGACGTCGATAGTAGCAGACGGCGTTTTACTGTCAATACCCAATATAGCGTTGTTGCTATATGTTGATGCAGCATTAAAACTGACGTTGCCACCCTTAACAGTCGCTCCAGTCAGACTGATCGCTGCCCCATTTCCTAGTAAATCGGTAGCATTGAGAGTGATGTCACCGGCCGCATAGACGCCAGTTGCATGAGCAAGCAAGCGTGAACCGCTGTTTAATGTAATATTGGGCGCTTCCAGCGTCAATTTGCCCGAGTTGCCGACAGATGCTGCCGCCATCTGATCCGCAGAGATGCCGCCATCAACTTGGCGTGTTGAAATAGTAATGTCTTGTGCCACAGTAATGCTATTATTTGCAATCAATGAATAGTTTGCGCCCTGGGTATATTGATTGTCTTTTACCACTTCGACATCATTGGGATCAACAAGAATTGAACCGCCCTTGCCTTGCTCAGCCCATGCCCTAAATTCCCCGCCTGCCAGCGTCACTTTATCTTTAGCGCTGAACTCCACACTACCGCCGTCACCGGTTGTTCCACCGCGCACATCAATAATTGCACCGTCAGCGAAGGTCGCGCTGCGGCCGGCAAAGCTGTCAACTCTACCACCTGCAGAGTTGACTCCGTTTCCTTTAGCGGATATGACCGAGCCGGACTGCAGGTTGATATCCTGACCGGCTTTTATCGTAATCGTCCCTGCTGCTAAATTGGCTGCGCCGTCAGTTGCAACAATGCCGCTGTTCGTTATATCGCCTGCTGCCACAATCTCAATAACACCATTTTCGGTTGAAACCTTTGCCGCACCATCTAAGCCTCTTACGTTCACTACGTCGCTGAAATTCGGTTTATTTACCTTAAATGCCGCGCCAGACATGATGGTGCCGCTATTGACAATCGTTCCGGCTGCTAACCGAATATCCTTAACGGCATTCACTTTTCCCTGAACCGTTACGAAGCCATTCGCATCCACAGGAACGCTGCCGTTCAAAATCATTGCTGTTCCTGCATCAGATGGATTACCATATTTATCGAATAAATTGTCCATAAACGGTTTAGTCGGCGTAATGACTGACAGGGAGCCCACGTTAACCGCGCCGCTAGCTCCGACCACCATTCCATATGGATTTAAAAAGTATACATTACCGCCAATACGATTATCTTTTATTGAATTCAGCATGCCGTCGATCTGCGACCGACTGCCGTGAACGAAGTTTAGCAGGTTGCTTGTCCCACCTGGCAGATACAAATTAACCGTGTTTCCATTAAATACGTTAAAATAGGTAAACGAATTAAATGCATTCTGCTTGCTGATTGTCGTTGTAGTTACATCGGTGATTTTATCCTTGATCGTTAGGCTCGTATGCGTCTTGCCGTCAATGACGATCTGCTCTGCGGCAAACGACAGCGATCCACTCCCCCAGAACATTCCTACTAGCAGCGCAGCAGCAATTTTTCGTGCCAAAAGCTTATTGCAATACCTTGGCCTGGCTTGATATTGCCTTTGTGGTTTATGCACCTTTTGTTTCCTTCTATAGGACATAAACGACGGTTTTCCTCTACTCCAGGCTCTGCGCCACTTTCTTTGTATTTTCATACATGATTCCTCCCTCTCCGCCCGCACTGTACATTCCGTAATAAACATAAACCGGCATCTCACCGATATTCCCGACAATCTAGCGTTAAAATAAACTTTGCTATTATCTCTACTTTCCATAAACATCCTATTCTTAAATAAAATTATAACAAAATTTCCATAATTTTTAACTAATTAAGGAAAACTCGCAGGTTTTCTAGGAAAATTGACGAAAATAATTAAAAAACCATGTATCGTGGTGATACATGGCAAAATATTTCCCAGGCAAATATTCACTATATGCTATTCAGCCAAGCGAAAAAGCTTTCCTTGGCCTTGTTTTTATAAGTCCGGCTGACGGGGATGACTGTGCTATCACTTAACACAAACTTATCGCCAGTGTATTGCTCAATATGCTGAAAATTGACAAGGAAGCTTTTATGCGGACGAATCCACATTTTTGATAAATAGCACTGTTCGAAACCATCCAACGTAGTATAAATAGCTACTCTTTCGCCTGCAGGCGCTAAAACAATCTCGACCTTATTCTTTTGGCTTTCTAGATAAAGAATATTTTGCATCGGTATTCGCTTTGTTACACCACCGCTGGTAATCATGATGCTTTCTTTAGCTGCATCTTCTAGCTGGGCAATTGTTTTTTCCAGAAAAGCGATTATCTTCGGTTCATTTATAGGTTTAACCAGATAGCCCGCAGCATTTACCTCATACCCTTCATAGACATATTCCGTAGAACTTGTTAAAAATACAATTCTAACCCTGTTATCCTGCTGACGGATTAACCGTGCGCAAGTCATGCCATTCATATCGCCCATAACTATATCCAAAAATATAATGTCAAAGCCCGGGCTTTTGTTCTCTACCACCGAGATTAGCTTTTCAGCACTATCATAGGCAAGTATTTTGCTGCTTATATGTTGATTTTGCAAATGGCTTTCAATCGTCTTACATATTTGAGTTCTATCTGCCTTATTGTCGTCACATACCGCTATCAATAACATAATTTCTCACCCGCTAATCATAATAGTAATTTTCAGTAAAAATGTACTATTGCTTTTATAAGGCTATTGTTAAATACACTATTTAATTATGGAGGCCATATGCTAGAAACTACAGTAGTAGTACTATATTTAACGGACATTATCTTTCTAACTACGAATATTCTGCTTCTACATATTTTCTTAACACCGAAACGTTCTTTATGGGTTCAAGCCATAGCCTTTATTGCCGCAGGGTTTACTGTACACTGGCTGCGCATTCTTTTGGAACCATTAGCACCCAATTTTTTGTTACGCGGCTTTATAACCGGACCATTATATCTGATTCCTTGTACGCTGCTTTTTAAGGAAAAACTTAATGCTATCGTTTTTGTTTTCTTCTTGATTTATTCTCTGACACAGTTTAATTACCTAATCTTCATGCATATCGATCGATTTTTATCTCCTACTATACCCGATACTTGGGTTATTTTAGGCCTTTTACTTGAATTTGCATTGTTACCATTGATAAAAAAATACGCAGCACCCATTATTAAAAATATCATCGGGATCATAAATCAGCAAAATCACAGTTTTGTCTTTTTTC
Organism: Veillonellales bacterium; assembly: GCA_039680175.1. Lineage (NCBI taxonomy): Bacteria > Bacillati > Bacillota > Negativicutes > Veillonellales > Veillonellales bacterium. Next base: position 22,586 of record JBDKTO010000041.1, read on the forward strand.
CCATTTTGTCTTTCATCTTACTGGCTTTCTATGGTGTACAAGGAACTTATGTGTTATCTACTTTTATCCCCATAGTGTTATCTACTATAATTATTTTCTTTGCCTATTACCTAATCGCTCTATCCATAGATCGGACCAGACGTCAGCAGCAGCTTGAGAAACAATTAGCTATGCAGCGTAACCACTATAGCAATCTAACTGAAAGTATTACCATGGCAAAAACAACCCGCCACGACTTACGCCATCATTTGGTAACAATGTTAGAATTATTGGCTAAAAAAGATGTTATTGCTACGCAAAAATATTTGAACCACCTATGTAAATTCTACGACGATAGTGCGATCCCCTCCGTGTGCCGCAACCAATCCGCCGATGCGCTCATCTGTCATTACTTAAAACTGGCTAAGCAACAAGGCATCTCCGTTGTCACCAATCTCAATATTCCTGACGATTTAGGCATTGATGAGTTAGAACTATGCGTTATTATCGGTAACTGTTTGGGAAACGCCCTCGAGGCCTGCAGTAAAATGAATACCTCTGAACCGCGTTTCATTGACATTAAAACTACAATAACTAAGGGATATCTAGTAATTAAAATTGCGAATTCATTTCGCGGTCTCGTTCAGCATCAGGATAATGGTTCTTATTTCTCCGAAAAAGGCCCTGAACACGGAATCGGCATTCCCAGTGTAAAATCACTAACTGCCAAATATCAGGGTCATTGCTTTATTTCCTTTGCGGAAGGCATTTTTAGAGTGTCTGTCTCTCTGAGACTCCCAAAAATTGTTACAAAGACACAGTAACGGTCCGTTAAAATCGAAAGGGGTTCCGTGCCTCCTAGCGAGCTGTTACATATTACTTCGTCTCCAAAATATACTATTTCTGGACCAGTTGAAACAGTTCATTGACATATTTCTTTTTATCGATCAGCTCGCTGCGCATTGTATGCAATAGCTCCAATAGGAAGGCAAAATCACCGTGCATAAAAGCAAGGCGCATTTGCAGAAATCGGGCGCAAAATAGTCACCGGTTTTCAGGAACCGCCCGGCTGCTTTTTGATACATATTCTGCCTATAACGGGAATCTTTTTCATTGGCGCTTCGACAGTGGTAAGCGGATAATCGAATACTCCGCTCAGGGCTTTTGTGATTCGCTTTGAGAAATATAAGTTTTTTGTATTATATTGCCTCATTTTCGTCATTGATGTACCGCCTTGTGTGTTACTCGCGCTTTAACCTGTCTTTACACTTAAATCCATCTCAGATACATATTCCCACTCTATTCCTTTGCGTACAATGCGTGCTCTAGTATATTCTGCAGCGCATATAAAAGGCTCTCCCAGCAACAATTGCCAGGAGAGCCTTTGTGTTTCACTATGCCTTAGCGCTTAAAGCTTCAGTCACTTTTCCCTCATCCAAAACTATTTCACATGCTGAAACTGCACCTTACCTTTTTCATTTAATTCGCAAAGGAATTATAGTAATTTTGGCGAATCAACAATTTATTGGTAATATTTCATATTTTGGGAATTCAATAAATTTACTTTGCCGAACCATTTTCCCCTGTTCAGCAAAAAACAAGGACGTGAACAACTATGACCTTTTTAAAAAATTTTAACCTTTTAACCAAGATCATGGTATTTATCGCTATTCCGTCTATATTTTTAGTGTGTGTGGGAGCACTCGGATATCATTACACCGCCCAAATGAGCGATAGTATGGATGAAATGTACCAGGACCGCTTAGTCCCCATAAAGCTCCTCAATGAATCCCGAGCCAATTTCCGCCAGGTGAATGGAATCATCCTGGAGGAAATTCTGACTAATACTGATCCGATAAAGGCTCAGCAGCGATCTTTGACCCTAAAAGAACTGTCGGCAGAAACTGATAAAACCTTGGCCGATTATGCGCATGGTAAACTTACCGACGATGAACGGGAACGAGTTGACAAAATACATAGTCTCATCCAAGGCTACCGCAGCGAATGCCGGAATGCGATTGCTATGTCCCAAACCGGCCAACGAAATGAAGCGTACATCTATTATCTCCAGAGCGCAAATCCTTACCTGAATCAACTCAATGCATTGCTGCAGGATTTGGCAGATTCTAACGATAAGGCCAGTAAAACAGCCGATGAGCAAGGCAATCAGAACGCCTGGGCTGCCGCTGCCATGATCATCATCCTGACGCTGATCTCTTTGGCCCTGTCCCTCATAACCGGCATCGGGGTGGCTCGATTGATCACCAAACGGCTGAATAACGTGAATACGGTTCTCAAAGCGGTTGCCGGCGGCACCTTGACCAGTGAAGTTGCCGTTACCGATAATGATGAAATCGGGCAGCTGGGCATACACCTTAATGCCACAACCCACAGTCTCCGCTCCCTCATCAATGAAGTCGCCCAATCGGCTGAACAGGTAGCTGCCTCCGCCCAGCAAATTACCGCAAGCTCCGAGCAATCGACCGACGCCGCCAATCAAATCGCCGCTTCCATCACTACTGTAGCCCGGGGATCGGAAAAGCAGGTAACAGCGGTTGATACAGCCACTGCCGTTATTGAACAAATATCATCCGGCATCCAGCACTCCGCCGATACCTCCCACCAAGTATCCAGCCTAAGCGACAAAACAGCATTAGAAGCCCAAACCGGAGTACAGGCCGTGGATAAAGCCATCAGTCAAATGGCTCACATTGAATCTACCGTAATAAATTCCGCCAAAGTAGTCAGCAAACTTGGCGAACGCTCCAATGAGATCGGACAAATTGTAAATACCATCGCCAACATTTCCAGTCAAACCACCCTGCTGGCCTTAAATGCCGCCATTGAGGCCGCCCGGGCCGGCGAACAGGGTCGGGGATTCGCCGTTGTTGCTGACGAAGTACGAAAATTAGCCGAACAGTCCCAGGAAGCGGCTAACCAAATTACCGGCCTGATTACCAACATTCAAAGCGATACCGCTGCCGCCGTTCAAGCCATGACCAACGGCACCAGTGAAGTAAAAACCGGGACGGCGGTAGTCAATACCGCTGGCAACTCTTTTAAAAAAATCGCCGGTCTGGTGCAGCAAGTATCCCTGCAAGTGAAAAAAATGTCAACAACAATGCAGCAAATTGCCGGTGGCAGCCGTCAGATCGTATCCTCCATCCGGGAAATCGATATGATCTGCAAAAGCACTGCCAATCAAGTCCGGACGGTTTCGGCATCAACTGAAGAACAATCCGCCGCCTTAGAACAAATGACTGTTTCCAGCCAAAGCTTGTCCCGCCTGTCTCAGCAGCTCCAGACCGCAATCGGCAAGTTCGCACTTTAATCCAGATAATCATTCGCTCCCCGTTTAAAGGCATCGACTGCATAATGACCAGAGGACGCAGTGCAAATAAATAAAGGAAACCAGGCCTAGCTTCCGTTTAATCAGGAGTTAAGCCTGGTTTTAGTATGAGGCTGCAACATAGATCTGTCATCGCGGCAATCTAAACTTTGACTGGAATCCCATGCCGTACCTGAAAGATTGCTTCGCTACGGCTTGGACTGACAAATTCAGTGCCACGTGCTATGAGCTATGAACCATGATCGCTTAATTTTTCCTTTCAACAATCATGGCTACGCCTTGGCCGCCGCCGATGCAAAGGGTAACTAACCCGGTTTCTTTATTCAGGTTTTTCATAGCATGCAGGAGAGTGGTAAGAATCTTGGTGCCGGTGGCCGCAACCGGATGCCCCAGTGCAATCGCTCCACCGTAGATGTTGACCTTACTTCTGTCCAGCTTTAATTCCCGGTCACAGGCAAGGGCCTGGCCGGCGAAGGCTTCATTGAGTTCAATGAGATCGATATCTTTTAATTCCATCCCGGCTTTTTTTAACGCAGCCGGAACAGCTACCGCCGGCCCTAGTCCCATCTGTTTCGGGTCTAACGCAATGAAAGAGTAGGATTTAATGATCGCCATTGGCTGAATTCCCAGCTGGGCTGCCTTTTCTTCCGACATGGCGACAACCGCAGAAGCAGCATCGGATAAAGCACAACTATTTCCCGCTGTTACTGTATCCCCTTTGCTAAATACCGGTTTTAATTTTGCTAATCCTTCCAAGGAAGTTTCCTTGTGCACTTCATCGGTAGCAAAAACCGTGATTCCTTTTCTCCCTTTAACTTCGATAGGAACGATTTCTTCTTTGAAAACTCCGCGTGTAACCGCTTCTTTTGTTTTTAATTGAGAAGCGAGCGCAAATTCGTCCTGTTCGCGACGGGAAATGTCGTATTTTTGATTGAGCAGTTCACACGTATCTCCCATAAACATTTCGGCTAAAGGGCACAAAAATCCGTCGGCATGCAGCACATCTTCCACGGACTTTTTGCCCATTCGATAGCCCCAGCGTGCTCCCGGCAGAATGTAGGGAACATTGCTGGGAGATTCAGTACCGCCGGCAACGACGATATCCGTTTCTCCCGCCCCGATGCTTAAAGCGGCAAGCTGCAAGGCTCTCAAGCTGGAGCCGCAGCGAATATTGATGGTAAACGCGGGTACGGTTACCGGCAGCCCGCTGTTTACGGCAGCGATTCTTGCCGGGTTTGCCCCGACCCCGGCCTGCCAGCCATTGCCGAAGATGACTTGGTCAACCAGTTCCCCTTCCAACTTGGCCCGTTTTACAGCTTCCTTTATTACAGCTGCACCAAGTTCAGGTGCGGTGACGCTTTTTAAAGAGCCGCCAAATTTTCCGCCGGCAGTTCTGACTGCACTGGCGATAACAACTTTTCGCATAATATTTTACCTCCCAATATTATAATGGGCTGAGCTTGCCGGCTGCAGATAAACCGGCAGCTCCTGGCAATTTATGCGGGGAGTTGCCGGACAAAGTGCTTATTTTAAAACCATTCTCTCAGGATCGCATTCCGTTCGTAAAATATGAAGTTCATGTTCAGTCGGAGGTACAGCTTCCTTGGCCCGGGTCAGATCAATTGAAAAAGTAATTTCGGCTTGAATCATTTCAGGCGTAAACCCGGGATAATAGCTGTGAAGGTACATTTTTTTAGTGATATCATCAAAGCGGAAAGAAGCCTTATTGGTTATCACCATTGAAGGACCGCCGCCCGGCAGACCGGCTTTTTCCCTGGCACCGGGGCCATCTAGGAAGCCGGGGGTCGTTAAGTAGTCAAGCTTCTCCACAAACTTTCTTTTGCCTAAATCCATGAAAGCGATGGATTGACCGACTACGCTTCCGATGTCGGCTGCTCCGCCGCTGCCGCTGAAACGCACAGTGGGATGAAAATAATCGCCGATTACCGTGGAATTTAAGTTTCCATAAATATCAATTTGCGCCGCTCCCAAAATAGACAGAGTTTTTTTGCCGGTAATCTGATTTTGTATTTGGTTAAAGGAATCCATTAAGCTGCCTAACCGTACTGTCCGGTACATCACTCTGGGATCGGATAAGCAAATCGGCATTTTATTAAATTCCACATCGGTAGCGCCTGTTTCAAAGAAGATGACCACAGCCGGCGAAGTAATCTTTTTTGTCGCTATCGCCGCAAGGGTGGCTAATCCCGTACCGCACAATATGACATCGACGCCGGCATTTTTAATTTCTCTGGCGGCAATAATCGCCATCATTTCCTGACCTGTATATGCTGTCAATTTGATTACCTCCTTTCTAAATTCCGTTTGTATCCATATTCCGGATCTGCTTTAAGGTTTTCCAGTCTCTCAGTACCGATTAGCGAGAGAAATTCTTCACGATTTTTAACGCCAAAAACATATTTATCAAGATATTTCGGCCATTCTGCATCATCTTTGGCAACTGCGGGATACAGGGTTTTTAGAAACCAGGGATCGTAATCATAGTACTGGGGTACAGCTGTAGGATAAGCACCCCAGGGTACTTCCACCACTGCACTGACCTGGAAACTGACGAGTTGATTTCTCTCGGGTTGCTTTCTTAGTTCATCCGTGTCCACAATTTCCTCACAAGTTACGATAACATTCTTGGCGGCTTTAGCCTGTTCAATATCGGCGTAGACTAGACCCATGAGCAGGACATTTCCGGCTTTATCGGCTTTTTGTGCATGAATGATGGTAACATCCGGCTGTAAGGCCGGTACTAACACCAGCCGATCCACCTTATCAGTCTCATTAAAGGGATTATCCATAACAATCAGTTTTTTTGCCGGCAGACAGGGGTTCTTTCGCCGGTATTCTTCGTCAAAACCCCATTTGTTGATGATATCCGTTCCTAATGTAGCATAAGTCTGTAAAAAGGGCAGCCCCATCATGCCGGCTGTAAACCGTAAGACCATTTGATAGTTTGAATAGTCTTCAACTTTAATTTTTCCCTGCTCGACGCTTTTGCGGAAACGGAAGCAAGTCGGTGCGAACCGTCCGTTGCCGCAGTAAGCGATTTCAACACTCTCCACGCAGCAGCCGCCAATCAGCTCATCCACTGCCTGACCGTTGGAACAGGCAGCGAGATGAAGTCCCTTAACTTTGTGCCGGATCATTTCATGCACAGCCGCCATGGGACATTGTGTGGCAGAAAATCCCCCCAGCGAAATCAGAGCTCCGTCATGGACAAATTTTTCAATTGCGTCCGTTAACGTCATTATCTTGCTTGTATCATTCATGTTTTCACCCTTTCTTTTCCGTATCGCTATTTTTTTGAACCCAGTTCCCGGCCAAAATCAGTGAAACCGGCCACCAGCCCTTCGACGATTTCGTCCGCCTGATCCCGGGTGAGAATAAGCGGTGGTGTCAACAGGAAGTGATCGCCATTTACTCCGTCGGCGCCGCCGGTGCCGGGATACACAACAATGCCGTGGTTAAGGCAGGCCTGAGTAATTTTTTCCGCAACGCCGGCGTTTGCCGGGAAGGGTTCTTTTGTTTTTTTGTCACGGACGAATTCCACTCCCTGCATCAGGCCGATGCCCCGTACATCACCGACAAACCAGAAGGGAAGCAGCTTTTCTTTCAATTGTCCCAGCAAATATTTGCCGATGGTTCGGGAATTTTCCACCAGCTTATCTTCAATAATCGTGTTTACTACTGCCACCGAGACAGCTGCCGACAACGGGTTGCCGCCGTAAGTGTGACCGTGGGTGAACACACCGGAACCCTCCATGAATGCAGCAAAGATTTCGTCTTTTGCAATTACAGCGCCAAGGGGCGAATAACCGGAGCTCATACCCTTGGCGGCGCAAATCATATCGGGAACCACACCGAAGTCTTCGATAGCGAACAAGGATCCCGTCCGCCCAAAGCCGGCCATAACCTCATCGTCAATCAGCAGGATGTCATAGTGATCGCAGATCTGGCGGATGATTTTGAAATATTCCGGGTGAGGCACCAATGCGCCGCAGGCGGCACCGACAACCGGTTCAGCGATAAAGGCGGTGACGTATTCCGCACCTTCTATTTTCAAAATCCGTTCCAAATCATGGGCGCAGGCTGCGCCGCAGGTTTCCGGCTGTTTGCCAAAGGGACAGCGGTAGCAATAACAGGGAGCTGCTTTCGGGAAGTTAAGCAGTAAGGGAGTATACTTTTTACGGCGTTTATCGCCGGTCATGGATAAAGAACCGATGGTATTACCGTGATAGGATTTCCAGCGGGAAATAATCCGGTATTTATTTGTTTTGTTGCCGTCTCTTTCCAGAAAATAACCCCGGGCCATTTTCAAGGCTGCTTCGGTAGCTTCCGAACCGCCGGAAACAAGATATAGTTTATTGAGTGAGCCAGGGGTCAGCCCGGCGATTAAATCCGCTAATTCCCGGATCGGTTTGGAAGTCCAGCGGGATAAGTGACTAAAGGCGATTTTCTTAGCCTGCTCGGTCATGGCCTGAATCACTTTAGGATTGGCATGACCAATATTCGATACGGCTGCTCCGGCACAGGCATCCAGATATTTTCTGCCATTTGAATCGTACAAATAGACGCCTTCGCCATGATCGATTTCCACAAGATCTTTATGCAGATTACGATAGAACACGTTATCCAAGAAAGACCACTCCTTTTGAATTAAATTTTTATTTCATTATATACTATAAAATGAAATATTTCCATCATTTTTTTATGGAGAAAGGTCTACGTTTTTGTCTGGCTGCGTTATCTCTTACGTGTCAAAAATTATTCTTCATGGTAAACCGCATGCTGTTTCCAAAGTGCTTCCAGTTCCGAAAGCCGTTGACGGGTCTGCTGCGGATTTGTTTCGCTTACCGCAACGATAAGGGCATTCATCAGGGATAAAGGAGCCGCAAGGGAGTCAATAAAATAGGCCATGTCCCGGTGGGCTAACAGTACCGTATCACCGTGCCTGACCAGTGGCGAGGTGTTGGTGTCGGTAATTACCAGTGTGCGGGCTCCCCGTTCCTTGGCAAACTGTAACCCATCCACGGTTAACTTCGTATAACGGGCGAAAGAAATTCCGATCACTAAGTCTTCCGGGCCGGCGTCGACTAACTCATCGACAAGCTTAATGGGGTTGCTGACCAGGGTGCAGTTTTTAAGGAGCATTTGAAGATAGTAATGAAGAAACGTACCGAGTGCGGCTGCGCTGCGGAAACTGACAATATAAATTTTACGGGCATCGGCAATACAGGTTACTGCTTGTTGAAACCCGGCCATGTCCAGTTCTTCTACTGTTCGGCGGATATTGATCATATCCCGGTCCATTACATCTTTTACCGGGTTTTCCCGGGGAGACTGCAACGATAATTGTAAGCGATCAACCGTAGTGATCCGGTTTCTCACCATTTTACTCATGGCTTTAATCATATCAGGATAGCCATTATACCCCAGAGCTGTCGCAAATCGGGTAACCGTCGCTTCACTGACGCCCACATCTTTCGCCAAAGCTTTGGCCGTTTGAAACACAACTTTGTCGTAATTTTTAGATAAATACGTGGCCAGTTTTTTATTTTTAGGACTCATCTCATAAAAATTTTCCTGGATCCTTTTGAGAAATGACACAATATTTTTGACCTCCCATCAATTTTAGTGCCGGCATTCATTCCATCTATTCTATTTCACCAGGGCAGCCGGTAATCCTTGTACTCCATAATAAATCAGCAGCTATCGACGTTAGCTGATATTTCTTAAGCTGGCGTTCGTTTATTTTGTCGGTGTTGTCATTCGCTGAATAGCATGTTTATAGCGTTAGTCTTGTAACATAAACGGTACTGTGCTAAAATAATATTATTATAGTAGTAAGAAAGCGATGGAGCTTCTGCGTTTAGGATTAATAGCGCAGAAGCTTTTTTAGTCTATCAGAAAGTATAAACGGCTGGGGTGGTACTACATGACGGAAAGTATAGTGAAAGGACCATGGGGGATCATCGTATCCCCGGATATTTTGCAGTCAGCTATCCGCTCCTGGGGTCCTAAGCCTTTCTTTTTTGATGTTAGAGCCGCCTATCTTACGGGAGGTGCTCAAAACCGCAGTACACTCGAGGAAATCTGCACTTATTTTGAGACAAGGATTTTTAGTGATATAGGGGAATTCTGCAACAGTATTGAAACAGGATTTGTTTTAAACTTAGATACCTCGAACCTGGAATTGAGGAAATCTCTCCGGCAGCTGCAATCAAAAAATATAATCGTTTTAGACGGAAGCTTGGGTAAGTTAGTATGGAACTTTATTGTCCAATTAGAAAAACAAACGTTACAACGGGAAATATTTTTTCAAGCGCTAAATTCTACGGTAGAGGGAATACAAATTGCGAATGCTCAGGGTTTGGAAATTTTTATCAACGATTCGCTGCTAAAAATGATAGACTTGAAACTGGAAGATCGTCTGGGCAAAAGTGTTTTTGAAGTTTCACCGGATGGAGGCATGGCACGTGTATTGGAACAAAAAGTTCCGGTGAAAAATATTCGCAATCATCCACAAGGTACAGATGTGGAATTGATCAGTAATGCGGGGCCGATTTATATAAACGGCAAGTTTTCCGGAGCGGTTACGGTAGCGTACGATATTACCGAGTTAAGCCGATTAAGTAAGGAGCTGGAGGCAAACAAGCAGGCGGTGGCATTTCTTGATAAAAAGGTAGGACATCTGGCTTCGGCAAAATATACCTTTGAAGATATTATAGGGAACAGTCAGCAAATACGAGCTGTGATTCAGCTTGCCCGTAAAGCTGCGGCCAGCGATCTGACGGTACTTATTCTGGGGGAAAGCGGTACTGGTAAGGAAATTTTTGCTCATGCTATTCATGACTCCAGTGTCCGAAGATCCAGGCCCTTTATTCCAGTGAACTGTGCCGCCATTCCCGAACAGTTGCTGGAAAGCGAATTTTTTGGCTATGAAAAAGGTGCGTTTACTTCTGCCACAGCCCGTAAGCTGGGATTTTTTGATTTGGCCAATACAGGTACATTGTTTTTGGATGAAATCGGTGACATGAATCTGAACTTGCAATCCAAGCTGTTACGGGTGCTGCAAGATAAAGAGTATATACGGGTTGGCGGAACGAAATCAGTGAGAGTGGATGTGCGTATTATTGCGGCCACCAATCGTGATTTGGTATCATTAGTGCACGAAAAAAAATTCCGTGAAGACTTGTTTTATCGGCTGAACGTCATCAACCTTACTATTCCGCCTTTACGGGAGAGAATTGCCGATTTGAAAAGCATAGCCGACTATTTGATCCGCAGAATTGGGGCAAGAGTGGGAACCCGTATTCAGGGAATAAGCCAGGAGGCGCTGGACGCAATGGCCCCGTATCCCTGGCCCGGGAACATCAGGGAGCTGGAAAATGTTTTGGAAAGGGCCGTTTTTCTCTGTCAGGGAAATGTTTTAAAGCTGGAAGACGTTCATTTGCCCCAGATCTATACGGAAAAATCCCGGGAAGGTGACAACGAAAAAGAAGCAATTACCAGGTATTTACAAACCTATGGTTATTCGGTAATCGGCAAGAAGGAAGTCGCCAGAAGGTTAAATATGTCTTTAGCAACGCTGTATAATAAAATTAAGCTATATAAATTAAAAAAATAAGGTTTATTAGAAATTAATAGAAATTTTTAGAATTTCTAGCTTAACTGCGATCAAAATAATAGACGAGGTTCGTTGCTTTAATGTCTTTGCGACCAGGTGATTGCTTCGATCATTAAATTCTATCTTTTTGTGCGGATGCTGCCACAGCAGGGTCTTTAGCAAGTACGTTAGACGGATTTAAAAAAAGTTAGCCATATTCCTCTAATACCAGTACTCTTCGCCTGGAATTGGCATGAATTTTGCATGTATATTAATTAGCCAATCAAATCCGGCTGTATTTATCTAAAAAAATATATGTTTAAGTAAGCGATGAAGCTGCGGTATTGTGTATAACTACACAATACCGCAGCTTTTTTACATAAATAAGGCATAAGGCGTTCAGACAGACCCGGCAGGCTTCGTGCATGAGGAGGTGTGGCGACAGGTGGTGTGTATTAGAAAGGGCATATTTGCAGGAAGCCGGCGTATAGACAGTAAGTAGCGAGAGAAAGAATGAGAGGAGTGAGTGGTATGACGGTAACTGAGGTTGGTTCAATTGCCTTGTGGATTTTTGCTGTTTTAATTCCGTTACAGTTAATTATAGGGGGGATAGCGGCGCGTAAAAGCAGTCAAAGTGCCAGCCATTATTTTATTAGTGGCAAGCAACTGCCGTTTTTACTGATATTTTTTGCGGATTTTGCTACCGTGATGGGAGTCGGAAATTTCATTGGTTATGCCGGAAAAGGTTATGAGATTGGGCTTAATCAGTTTTGGATGCTGGCGGGTGAGCAAGGCAGCAAAGTTATTTTCGCATTGTTTCTTGCTGGAATGATAGGTCGATACGCCTATACCACTTTCAATGAGTTCTTGGAAAAAGAAATGTTTCATGATAAATGGCTGCGTGCGCTGGGGGGGATTATGATGACCATACCGATGATTTGCTGGACCGGCGGGCAGGCAATCGGGATAGGCTCATTGCTTTCAGTAGTCATGGGAATCGATCCGGTATCCGGTATCTGGGTAGCCTCGCTTACAACAATTTTATACACAGTTATGGGAGGAATGTGGGCCATTGCCTGGACTGACTTGCTACAGGGTCTGATTCGCATCGTCGTGGGCGCGATTTTCTTCGTAGTTGTCTATCTTGGCGTGGATGGTGTCGGTGGAATCAAAACAGCGGTTACTGCCGTAAAGCCGGAGATGTGGTCCATGACGACAATTGGGTTTGGTGCCGCGATTTCGTTATTTTTAACGCCATTATGTGGGCAATTTACCTTTCAGGCTTGGTGGCAGAGATGTTTTTCGGCAAAAGATGCCAAAGCGGCGCAAAGAGGCTTTTTGTGGACAGCCTTTTTCGCAGTTCTGATGTGTTCTGCGAGTATTTTCGTGGGGATGGCCGCGTATACCATTAATCCTAATTTGCCGAAGGCGGACATGGCATTTAGCTGGATGCTCAACTCTTGGCTGGATCCGGTATTGGCAGCATTACTGGTTGTTACCATTATCGGCGCAGATATGACTGTATCAGCAGGGCTGCTTAATTCCGGAGTGACATTGCTATTAATGGATGTAATTAGACCCTTTTTCAAACCCAATTCCACTGATGCCGAATTGGTTAAAATGGGAAGGTGGTTTACCTTCATTCTTGGCGTTGGCGCTGTGGGAGTGGCCTTTTCCTTTCCGTCAGTACTTTCCGCTGCCCTGTTTGGTTTGGCAGTGACCGGTGGTGGCTTGTTTATGCCACTTGTTCTGGGACTGCTGTTAAGGAATAAAAACGGTGTTACCTATATTACCAAGAGCGCTGCCATGGCATCCCTCTTCCTGGGCGGAGGGACTGCGGCAGTATTTCAATACGTACCATCGCTAACGAAGATGTTTGGCGGCGGTATAGTTCCAGGGGTATGTTTGTCAGCTATTATTACGATCGGGGTTAGCTATTTTGAGCACTCCCTTAGTAATAGTAAAGTGCCGGAGCATGAAACAGTGAAGTAAATAATACAGTTCGCGTCTATGGAGGTTTGGCCAAGGTGTTGCTGGTGAATTCTGGTGGCAGAAAATAGGCGTACTTATTAGGAATTTAAGGGAGGCATCTTTGTGGAAAATGTACCTGTTATAGCAAGCAGGGTGGCTCAGATTCCCTTTGCGGGAATTCGCAAGGTATTTGAAAAAGCGAATAAAATGGAAGCCCAGGGACAAAAAGTAATTCACTTTGAAATTGGCCGCCCTGATTTTGATACACCGGAGCACATCAAAGCGGCGGCAAAAAGAGCGCTTGACAAGGGGTTTGTCCACTATGCTCCCAATAGTGGAATACCTCTATTGCGCGAAGCGCTGGCGATGCGGCTGCAAGCCGACAAGAAGCTACGTTATCATCCGGATAAAGAAATCATGGTGACGGCAGGCGGTCAGGAGGCTTTGTATTTAAGTTTTATGAGTATTTTAAATGAGGGTGACGAGGTGATTCTTCCTGACCCCTGCTTTGGCCCATTCCCTTTGGCAGTACGACTGGCCGGCGGTGTTCCAGTCAAGATCCCGCTTCAACCGGATAAAAATTTTGCTTATGATTTCTCAGCCGTTAAAAAATCTCTTTCGGCGAAAACAAAAGCAATTATCGTAAATTCTCCTCACAATCCCACAGGGAGCGTGTTAACAGCGGAACAGTTAAAAGCAGTGGCTGATTTTGCAGCTGATAATGGTTTATGGCTGATATGCGACGATGCGTATGATCATATGGTCTACGACGGATGTTGTGTATCTCCTGCCGGATTTCCCGGAATGCGGGACCGAACGATTCTTTGCGGCTCATTATCGAAAACATATGCGATGACTGGTTGGCGTGTCGGGTATATAGCCGCTGTAGAACCGGTAATTAGCGCCGCTGTTCGGCTCCAGCAGAATGTGATGCTGTCATTGTGCAGTTTTGCTCAGTATGGGGCGGCGGCGGGACTTACCGGACCGCAAGACTGTGTGGAGACCATGATGCAGGAATTTGCCCGGAGACGGCGACTCGTACTGGAGATGATTCCACAAATTCCCGGAATTGAATTAGCAGGAATTCCCCAAGGTGCTTTTTATGTTTTTCCCCGGATTACTCTATCCGGCATTACTTCCGCCCAGGTAGCTGAATATCTGCTTGACAATGCGGGAACTGCAGTAGTGGATGGCTCGGTATTCGGGGAAAGCGGGAATGGTCACTTTAGATTATCGTATGCCGCGTCCTATGAAGATTGTCGCGATGGATTGGAACGCATTGCCGAAGCAATGCGTGTTCTTACCAAAAAACAGAATTAAAGTGAGCTATATTTAAATTTATTGGAATGAATAATCAGTGAAGCTGGAATCTGACCTTATTCGATTTTTGAAAGTATCTTTACTTTTTGGGGATAAATGCAAAACGTTAGCTCAGCAGGAACTGAATCAAGCGCGGGCATATATGCCGATGATACTATGCGAAAAGCGGAAGGGATTGGATGAATTTGAAAACAGTATTAATTACGTCAAAAGAATTCGGCAGTCAAATCGATCAGGAACATAAAAATAGAGTGGAACAATATTTTATTCAAAACGGCTGGCATATCTTTTGGAACTCGGCGAAGACTGCTATGAGTGCGGGCGATATTATTAAACTGAATAGCCGGCATTCTCTGGATGCGATTCTGGTATATTCCAGTTCTGATGAAATCAACCGGGAGGTTTTCAAACATTGTACTAATTTGAAGGTTGTATCCCGACACGGCGTTGGTATTGAAAACATTGATACTGCCGCTGCCCAAGCGGCAGGGGTGCAAGTTAAAACTACGGATGATATGCCAGGATATGAAACGGTAGCCGACTTGACTTTTGCCCTGATGCTGTCGTTGGCGCGTAAAATTCCGATGATTGACGCCAAATTACGGGACAATCGATGGTATCGCCCGATCAGCAGTGATGTTTGGGGGAAAACGCTGGGTATATTCGGATTGGGACGTATTGGGAAAGCGGTTGCTAAACGGGCAAGCGGCTTTGATATGAATATCTTAGTAAATACCCGCCATCCGGATAAGGATTTTGTGGCTGAACATGGAATTACGGTATGTTCCCGGGAGCAATTGTTAGCGCAATCAGACTTTATCAGTCTGCATTGTACGCTCAATGAAGAGACTAAACATATGATTAGTGCAAAAGAGTTTGCGTTGATGAAACCTACAGCCTATTTCATTAATTCCGCCAGAGCGGGCTTAGTCAATCAACGGGATTTGCTCACAGTGCTAAAGGACAGAAAAATAGCCGGAGCGGCTATTGATGTTTTTGAGAAAGAACCGGTGAGTAACGACCCTATTATTCAAACAGGATTGGATAATATTGTAGTTACGTCCCATGTAGGTTCTTACACTTGGGATTCCCTGAAACGCATGGATTTTCTTGTTGCGGAGAATATCGTTGAAACAGTTGCCGGGTTCAGAAGTACGGCAGTGTGAAAAGATTTCTCTTCACTGTGTTGATATAGAAAATGAATGCCTATTTAGCTATAGACGGATAAGTTTAGAGTAAAGGGGGAACGAACGGTGAAAAAAGGGGGACTCGAGGTGGATAAGTCAACAATCGTTTGCCGCTGCGAGGAAATTACTGTAGCAGATATCGAGAATGCAGTTGCCCAGGGAGCGCAAACGTTTGATGATGTCAAAAGACTGACACGGAGCGGCATGGGGCTCTGCCAGGGTAAGACTTGCCGAACTGTAATATCCGAGCTGATTGCACAAATCAGGGGAGAATCGGTGGCGGCTATTCCTGTTCCACATATGAGAATGCCGCTTCGCGCTATTCCCATCGGAATTTTAGCCGATCACTTTTCCGGAGGTTCTGCTATGCAATCGTTGCTGGCAGAATCAAAACCGGATGAAGGGCAGGAATCATAAATTGCGTAGAGATTATGAAACGATTATCGTTGGCGGCGGCGTGATTGGCAGCGGAATTGCCTATCATCTGTCTGAAGTTCAAACCGAGGGGATATTAGTTATCGATAAAGAGTTTCCTTTAAACGGGACATCGGGATCTACACAAGGCTGGGTCTGGGTGCAAAGTAAGACTCCCTCCTGGTATGGGGAACTTTCTATGTTTAGTGCCGAACTGTATGAATATCTGCCCAGAAAAATTGGCGATATTGAATATACGCGTACCGGCGGTATCGATCCCTTTTTTACAGCAGAAGAGAGGGATCGAGCTTTGCGATTGGCTGAATCCCAATCCCAGGCTGGAATCGAGATGCATGTTTTGGATCGGGATGAAACATTGGCACTAGAGCCTGCCTTGTCACCGAAAATTTTTGGCTCTATTCACAGTAATCTTGATGGGACTGTGAACCCCATGCGCTTAGTTGAACAGTACATGCGGGCGGCTAAAAAAAATGGTGTCATCTATGAGTACGCTAATCCCGTCATCAATATTGAGAAAAAGCAGGGGGAATTTATTGTAACGGCAAAGGCCGGGACATTTTCCTGCAAGAAATTAGTCTTAAGTGCCGGTGTGTGGACCTGCGAGCTGGGTAAGCTGCTGGGAATCAATATTCCGGTTTATCCCGTGCGGGGACAAATCATTATTACGGAACCGCTGGCGCCTTTGCTCAAGCATACGCTGTCATCAATGCGGCAAACCTGTAATGGTGAGATATTAATTGGCTATACCAAAGAAACCGCCGGATTTGACCGGAGGACAACATTGGATGTAATCGAAGAGACCGCCAATTTTGGAGCTAAAATCGTACCGGCTTTGGCTGAAGCAAAAATGGTCCGTACTTTTGCCGGCTTGCGTGTTATGCCGCAAGATGAATTCCCGATTATTGGCGGCGTTCCGGGTATCGAAAACCTTTTTATTGCAGCCTTGCATAGCGGGTTTACTTTATCGCCATTGGTCGGTACTATTTTAACAGAGCTTATTACGGAGGGAGAGACCTCCATACCGATAGACCGGTGCAATATAGCTCGCTTTGCTTAAAGATAGGTGGAGAAGAGTCTGAATATTGTTATATTTATCAAGCAAATCTTTGATTCCGAAGCCAAAATTGTAGTTGCCGGGAGGAACAATTGACGATTATAGCTAGTGTTAAAGCCGGAACATTCTCAGGCTCCTGAGAATGTTCCGGCTTTTTATAACAGGAATAATCTTAAAGACGCAGCTTGTCTATTTCTCCATTCATGATCTGCGGCAGGAAATGCTGTATCTTTTCAACAGGCCAATCCCACCACTCGATCTGCTGCAGTTTCCGAATTGCTCCTTCATCAAAACGCTTTCTGATTTCTTTCGCGGGAATTCCGCCGACCACGGTATACGGCGGAACATCCTTTGTCACGACCGCTCTCGTCCCGATGATCGCGCCGTTACCGATATTAACGCCGGACAGGATTACCGCTTCATAACCGATCCAGACGTCGTTGCCGATGACGATATCGCCTTTGTTGTCCCACGCGGAGGCGACGTCCTTTTTATCCAGCTCCCATTCTTCAAAGAAAATTGGGAACGGGTAGGTGGAAAGCGATTTCAGCGTGTGATTGGCACTTGTAAAAAGGAATTTTGCGCCGCAGGCAATAGAACAAAACTTCCCGATCCTCAATTTGTCTTTATTGACGGGATAGTGATACAGTACGTTGTTCTTCTCAAACTGTGTTGGATCTGAAACGAAATCATTGTACATCGTATAATCGTCGACAATGATGTTGGGATCTGTAATCACGTTTTTCAGGTATACGGTGTCAAAATCATTGGTCCGCGGATATATTTTATCAGCCGGAATAGCCATAATAATCCTCCAATTTTATTTTTTATTCAACTCTTCCGGCAATTACAATACACCTTTTCACTCGACCACCAACTTTAAAGAATATATAAGCTAAGGTTTGCCAATCGGAAAACAGAACCATAAATTGAGAGCTGCCCTACACATTCGGCCTTGGCGCTTCATAACAACTGATTTTATATCGCAGTCCGGTAAAAGGGTACATCCGTCGATCGATTTAACACTGTCTTTCTTTAAGGAAACGGTTTTTACGCAAATACAAGTCACAGGCTAACAAAATTATGCGTATTTATCAGCCTAAGGACTGGGAGTGGCATACCAAACACATAAATTATTATATCATACGCCTCGACCTTTGAGCAATTATCAAGTGAATCCACTGGCACGCATTCTCAGAATGAGCGAATTATTCAATCGGATCCGCCAGGGCTGTCAAGGACCTGTACCCATAGTCCATTATAAGAAATATCCCGAATAATTACCGGGTTTAAAGGGTTATACTATCGGAGTATGAATATTACGAAGTTACTTTCACAGAATATGGCTACTTATTTGTCAATCTTTCAGCCGAGGTATTTGTCATGCAAAAAAAAGAATGCGTTGCCGTAGTATTAGCCGGAGGAAGAGGCAGCAGGCTGAACACACTGACCACAACCCTGGCCAAACCTGCTGTGCCTTTCGGCGGCAGATATCGTATCATTGATTTTACTCTGAGTAATTGTTATAATTCCCAGCTTGATACAATCGGCGTACTGACTCAGTACCGGCCCTTCGCGCTGCAGTGCCATGTAGAAGATGGAATAGCGCCTGAACTGGCCAGCTGCACCGGTGGTGTTTTTATTTTATCTCCTTATCTTAAGGATGATGGCGGTGAATGGTATAAAGGAACTGCCAACGCCGTATACCAAAACATTGACTTTATCGACCAGTATTCTCCCCGGTATGTTTTAGTCCTATCCGGCGACCATATCTATAAAATGGATTACCGGTTCATCCTGCAACAGCACCGGCTCAAACAAGCGGAAGCGACTATTTCGGTGATTCATGTACCCTGGAAGGATACCAGCCGCTTCGGTATTATGAATATCGGCGACGATTTCCGTATTCATGATTTTGAGGAAAAACCCCAAAACCCCCGCAGTAACTTGGCCTCAATGGGGATTTATGTATTTAACTGGCCTATATTAAAGCAATATCTCCTTGCCGATGAAAAAGAAACGGAATCCGGTCACGATTTCGGTAAAAACATAATTCCACAAATGCTCCAGGACGGCCGGAAGATGTTTGCGTATCCTTTTACCGGTTATTGGAAGGACGTGGGAACGGTGGAAAGCTTCTGGCAGGCCAATATGGATTTGCTGGGAGATGAACCGTTACTTGCGCTGGACGATCCCCTGTGGCCAATTTATACGGTAGATTCCGTCCAACCGCCACAATGCCTTACCGAAGCGGCAATCACTTCTCAGGCACTAATTGGCGATGGCTGCATTGTTGCCGGCCATGTGGACCATTCGGTTCTGTTACCGGGCGTCTGCATCGCTTCGGGGGCAATCGTCAAAAATTCAGTGATTATGCCGAATGCCAAAATTGGGGCGAACAGCAGAATATTCGGCGCAATTATCGGCAGCGGCGTCAGTATCGCCGAAAACTGCTGCATTGGCTGCAGCAGCAATGAAAAAATCACCGTGATCGGCGAACACGCTGCTCACCTGCTGCATAGCAAAGCAGCAGACGATATATTATGCCGGGAGGATGGTTGATGGGCAATCTTATGGGAATTATTAATACCGTAGAAAGCAGCCAGATTTTAAGAGAAATGACGCTCCATCGCCCCCTTGCCACCGTTCCTTTTGGGGGAAAATACCGCATGATTGATTTTATTCTATCCGGAATGGTCAATTCGGCTATTGACAATATCGGCATTCTTGCTCCCTATCAGCACCGGTCGCTGCTCGATCATTTACGTTCCGGCAGGGACTGGCAGCTGGGGCGAAAAAAAGATGGACTGACCTTGCTGCCTCCCCCCTATGATCCAAAGGAAAAAGGGTTCGAATTCGACTGGCATCATTTTCACAGTAATCTGGACTTCCTGCAAAAAAGCCGGCAGGAATTTGTCATTGTGGCTTCTGCCGGTGTTATCGGTAATTTTGATTTTTCTCTGCCCTTCCGCTTTCATACAGAAGTCAAAGCCGACATCACTTGTTTATATCAAAAACAGCCGTCCGGCGATCAGGACTGTCCAAACTGCATTCTGCTGGATATCGGTAACGATAACAGGGTAACCGCGATCCAGTTTAATCCGTCTCAGGGGGACAATACAAATTTTTTTCTTGGCATGTTTATGCTGCGAAAAGGACTGTTAATCCAGCTTATTCAAACTTGTTTTGCCGAAAATGCTGCCGACTGCCTTTTTCGGGTGATCAGCAATCACTTACAGCAGTTAAAGGTCTACGCCTATCTTTATCCGGGACACATTGCCCGAATTCATTGTTTGCATAGTTATTACCGGCACAGCATGGACCTGCTGGACCCTCAGATATGGCGGGAACTGTTTCAGCCCGGTAAAATCTACACAAAAAGTAAGGATGAAGCTCCTGCTAAGTACGTTGGACAGGCCAAGGCAACAAATGCACTGGTAGCAGGCGGCTGCAGCATTAAAGGCACTGTCGACCACAGCATATTATTTCACCGGGTAATTGTAGACGAAGGAACTCACATTAAGAACAGCATTTTAATGCCCAACACCGCGGTGGCGAAGAACGCCTGTCTAGAGCACGTTATCTGTGATAAGGATGTTCGAATTTCAGCCGGAATTTGTCTGAAAGGGAGCCGGGAGAATCCCCTGTTTCTAAAAAAGGGTACCGTCATTTAGTTTCTATTTTAAGCGCTTGGCCTGAGGAGGGTTTTTATGCATCTTAGCAAAGAAATTTTTAAGAATCAATTTGTTGAAAAGCTGCTGTACCTGCACCAAAAAAACTTAGCAGAAACGTCCCGGCTTGAACGGTACCAAGCTTTGAGCAGCCTCGTCCGTGATTATATCAGCAAAAAGTGGCTTGATTCCAACCGACAGTCGCGGCTAAAGGAACAAAAACAAGTCTATTATTTATCCATCGAATTTCTCCTTGGCCGGATGTTAGGAATGAATCTGGTCAATTTAGGAATCTATGACCTGTGCCGGGATGCATTGGCTGAATTGGACATTCGTCTGGATACCCTAGAGACGGTTGAAGAAGATCCCGGTCTCGGCAATGGCGGACTGGGACGACTGGCCGCCTGTTACCTTGACGCTATGGCAGCTGAGGGATTGCCGGGACATGGCTGCTGCATCCGTTATCGTTACGGTTTTTTTGAACAGAAAATCGTGAACGGCTGCCAAATTGAAGTACCGGATAATTGGCTAGCCGAAGGCTTCGCCTGGGAATTCCGCCGGCCGGAGGAATCGGTGCCGGTAAAATTCGGCGGCACAGTCCGAATGGTGTCGTCGGGAAAAGTGAGCTATATCCTCGAAAATTATGAGATGGTGTCCGCTGTTCCGTATGATGTTCCCTTTTTAGGCTATAAGAATGACACGGTAAACACGCTGCGGCTATGGAGCGCCGAACCGGTGCGAGAAAATCTCATATGCTCAGCGGCCAATGCTCTGGATTGCATTCGAACAATCGCCTATAAAAATAAAGTGGAATTACTGTCCAGCGTACTGTATCCTGATGACAGTTCTTACGAAGGCAAAGTATTACGCCTCAAACAGCATTACTTTCTCGTTTCAGCCAGTCTTCAAAGTATCCTCAACAACTGCAAACAAAGGAAAATACCCCTGTCCGATCTGGCCAGCCATATTGCCATTCACATCAATGACACCCATCCGGTGCTGGCCGTTCCCGAGCTGATGCGAATACTGGTGGACGAAGAAGACATCGGCTGGGATGAAGCCTGGCAGATCACGCGGAATACTTTTTCCTACACAAATCACACGGTGCTGCCGGAAGCAATGGAAAAATGGTCTGCGGATATCCTCCAGCACTTTCTGCCCCGAGTCTATATGATTATCAACGAAATAAATGAGCGTTTTTGCCGGGAACTGTGGAACAAGTATCCGGGAAACTGGGATAGGATCCGAGCAATGGCAATAATCGCCGATCATAACGTTCATATGGCTCACTTGGCCATCGTTGGCAGTCATAGTGTGAACGGCGTGGCTCAAATCCACACTGAAATTTTGAAGACACGGGTAATGAAAGATTTCTATCAATTTTATCCCGCCAAATTTAATAATAAAACAAACGGAGTAGCCCATCGCCGCTGGCTGCTAAAAGTAAACCCGGCCCTTGCCCGGCTGCTGAACGAAAGTATCGGCCCCAGCTGGATGCAGTTTCCCCGTCACCTGCTGAAACTGCTGGAGTACACGGATGACGGAGCTTTTCAGGATAAACTGGCAGTAATTAAGAAAAACAACCGGCTAAAGCTTGCCAAATACATAAGAGACATGCAGGGAATTGATATTAACGTTGATTCTATCTTCGATTCGCAGATCAAACGTATTCACGGCTATAAACGTCAAACTATGAACGTATTCCACATTATGCATCTCTACAATCTGCTGCGGGAAAATCCCGATTTAGACATAATACCGCGCACTTTTATTTTCAGCGGCAAAGCCGCTCCCGGATACTTTCTGGCAAAGCAAACCATAAAACTAATTCATACCTTGGCTGCGGTCATCAACAACAATAAAGCCATCCGGGATAAAATCAAAATCGTATTTGTGGAAAACTATAATGTGTCAATGGCCGAATTGATTATTCCCGCTTCCGACGTCAGCGAGCAAATTCCCACAGCCAGCCGGGAAGCCTGCGGCACCGGAAACATGAAGTTCATGCTGAACGGAGCGGTTACTATCGGAACTCTTGATGGGGCAAACATTGAAATGCACAATCTCGTCGGCGATGCAAATATTATCACCTTTGGTCTTACAGCCGACGAAGTGCTGAATTACTACGAGCACGGCGGCTATAATGCGTGGGATGTTTATCACAGCGATCCCCGGATCAAAACCGTGCTTGACCAGCTTATTAACGGTTTTCTTCCCGTTGACGCCGCTGAGTTTAAACCTCTGTTCGAATCGTTTCTCAACCATAACGACCAATTTTTTGTCCTCAAGGATTTCGGAGCGTACGCTGCGGCGCAAATTAGGCTGGAAAAGCAGTACCGAGATCAAAGAGTCTGGCTGAGCATGTGCGCTTGCAACATTGCTTATTCGGGTAATTTTGCCGGCGACCGGGTCTTTGCCGAATATGCACGGGACATCTGGGAAATAAATCCGGCCGTCCCGGTAAAATGTTATTAATTGAGTTCTATCCCTTACATGCTAAAAACCCGCAGCTGCGGGTTTTTAGCATTGCTGTCCGCTCCCTCACATCGCCAAATAACTTACCACACAGTTCTTTGACTGCAGTTTGCCTTTATACAAAGCCTGATCGGCATTTTTAATACTTGCGTCAAGCCCTGTCGCCTGAGTTATTTCCGCTACCCCCAGTGTGACTGTCACCGGAAACTTTTTTCTCCGGCAGTAAAAAGGTGCTGTCTCAATCACTGTTCGTATTCGTTCGGCAATAATCTGACCATCCTTTAACCCAGCATCCGTCAGCAGCAGCAAAAACTCTTCACCGCCCCAGCGAGCCACTGCCGTATCTTCCCGCACCACCGACTTTATCAAAGCAGCGACTTCTTTTATCACCAAATCGCCGCAATCATGCCCATAGGTATCGTTTACCTGCTTAAAATCATCAATATCAGCCAAAATAATCGCTGCCTTGCCTGTATTTTGCTCTAAGTTATCAACCGCGCTTTTAATCTGCTGGATCATACTTCTTCTGTTGGCAAGACCGGTCATATAATCTGTCATGGCAGCCAGCCGAAACTTTTCCATTACCTGCCCTAACTCCCGGTTCTTCAATTCCAGTTCCCTGGCATATTCCAGCAAAATTTCCTTGGATTTTTTCAGTTCTAGATGAACTTTAATTCGGGCGCACAATTCCGGGGAAAAAAACGGCTTCGTAATATAGTCCTGTCCCCCGGCTTCAAATCCCCGGACTACTTCCCGGGAATCGGCAACCGCGGTAATAAAAATCACAGGGATATCGGCCATCGGTTTTTGGCTTTTCAATTTTTTACAAACGGAAAGGCCATCCATACCCGGCATAATGATATCCAGCAGGATCAAATCCGGCCTGATTTCATGCGCCAGTTTCAGGGCTGTTTGACCATCCAAGGCCTCCATAATTTCATATCTATCGCCTAAAAACCGGCGAATTATTTTTATTTCCACCGGACTATCGTCGACAATTAAAATTTTTGCCATTCTTCTCCCTGCTTTAATTTTCAAAATATTGTATTATACCCGCCAGCAGATTCGCCTCTTCCTGGCCTTGTTCCCCCCGAATCCAGTCGACAAGCCGCTTATTATTGGCTATCGCCTTCACCTTGCCGGAATGGCTGTGGATTACCGCAATCATTTCATTTATTTTGTCCAGCAGGGGCGGCTCCAATTTCGCCATCCTACCAAAATCAAGCAATACCCGGGGAGTACCTTGTAAATGTTCTTCCAGTTCCAACGCTAAGGATCGGCAGCTGGTCAGGGTGAGGCTGTGACTCAAATGTACCTGAACCACCCCGTCCTGAACGGAAATCGCATACGGCGGCAAAAGCGTATTGGAATCATTTCCCAGAACGGTTGACAGTTCCTCGGCCTTTTTCAGCTTCCGGACCCGTTCCCGATGCTGTTGCAAATTATCATCCTGCTGCAGGATATTATTAAGCACGACCGCTACCTTTTCCTGGCGGATCGGTTTTAGAATAAAGTGCCGGGCTCCCCGCTCCAGGGCATCAAGTATTCCCCGGCGGGATTCCATGGCACTCACGACGATAATCTTGGCAGCGGGATAGGCCGCAATAATTTTTGAAATTGCTTCCGCCCCGCCCAGCCCGTCCATTGTCAGATCCATCGTCACCACATCCGGTTTCAGCCGGGTATACTCTACAAAAGCCTGGGCGCCATTGGCCGCCTCGCCGGCAACAGTATGCCCCAAGGCGGTGACGATTCCCCGCAGGCAGTTTCGGGCCACTGCGGAATCATCCACAATCAGCACCCGCGCCGGGATTTTTTTATGGTCCCGCTGCGGAACTTTTTGTCCTGTCCCCGGAGAGGCGGCAGCGTCCCGCAAACTGCGCACAAGAGCAAGGTGCTTCTGCTTGTCAAATTTTTGCTGCAAAACATTATTTAATACCGCTGAAAGCATGTCCTGTGAAACCGGCTTCACCAAAAAATGCCGGGCTCCCCGTTCCAGAGCGTCGAGTATCAGCCGTTGATCCCGACGGGCGCTGACCATAATAATGCGCGCTTCCGGATAAGCGAGAAGAATTTTAGAAGTAGCCTGAACCCCGTCATGCACAGCCATTGTCAAATCCATGGTAACTACATCCGGCTTCAGCCTGACATATTCGGCAAAAGCTTCGCTGCCGTCGGCTGCTTCGCCGGCAACCTCATGGCCGAGAGATATTACCATCTTGCCCAGCATCCCTCTTGCCGTAGCCGAATCGTCCACAATCAAAATCCGCGCCATCCTGTCTCACCCCCTCTGTCTCGGTTCCGCTCTTTTTCCCAGGACTTCATGAATACTCTCCAGCAGTCTGAGCCGGTCAAACTTATACTCATAGATATCAAATCCCGCCCGCAGACCTTTGTCCCTATTTACCTCGCCGGTTAAAGAAGTAAGAGCAATCACCGGCAGCTGCCGCAGTTTTTCATCGGCACGAATGGCCCGCACTAACTCAAATCCATTCATAAGCGGCATTTCGATGTCGCTGATAACCACATCTACCCGGGATTGCCGCAACTTTTCCAATGCCTGGCGGCCATTTTCAGCCGAAAGCACCTCATATCCGTCACTTTCCAGATAACTTTTGACTACTTTCAAAAAGAACGGCGTATCTTCCACCAGCAATATAGTATTTTTTTTCTCTGCCGCCCCTTGGCCTTCATCTCGCTGAATCGGACGATGGTAATATTCCGGTGCGGCCTTAGCAAATAGTTCATGTATATTCAATAAGGTGACCACCGTGCCGTTAATCATTGCCGACCCCAGGATACCGGTGCCGCAAACCCCGTCTTTATCCAGAGACACCTGGGTATATAAGGCATCTTCAATTTTTTCAGCAAGAATTCCCACTGTATACTTCACCAATTTTGGCAGGATAATATAGACTTTGTCCAGATGATTCTTTTTCCGTGAAAGCGGTAAATGATGCTCCGGCCGTATGACCCGGATTGTCTGCCCCTGGTAAAAAATATAATATCTTGAACCAATTTTTTGCAGCCGAGATACTTCTGTTGCTACAATCCGGGACACCATTGCCAAATCCAAGCCCAGTGTTTCACCGCCGGAACAATTAAACAGCAGCAAATATTGTTTTTCTGCCCCAATAGGTTTCATCGCATCGTTAGCCGCCAAAGAAGTATCCTGGATAAAGGAAATTCCGGCGCGGCGCCGGATTCTTTCAGTATCTAGAATCATTGAAATGCTGCCGTCGCCCAGTACTGTCACGCCGGAATACAAGCCGCAATTTCCCAGTACCGTTGAAAGGGGTTTTACCAGAATTTCTTCCGTGTCGTAAACCGAATCAACAACCAGCCCATAGACCATGCTGCCTGCCTTGATCACCAATACACGCAGCAGCTGCTCCGTATTGGCAAAGGCTTTAACGGCAGCTGCTGCCGGCGGCGTTTCTCCCGCAAGTATATCCGCCAGTCTGACCAAAGGAAACAGTCGTCCCCGCAGACGCAGAACCGGCCGGTTCTGTACCACTTCAACTCTTTTTTCACCGGTTTCGCCTGGCTGGATCAGCAGCAGCTCCCGGACATTCGCCTGAGGAATGACAAATGATTTACCATCCACAGCCACGATAAAAGCAGAAATAATGGCCAATGTTAACGGTAAAATCAAGCGGAAAGTAGTTCCCTTCCCCGGATCGGAAAAGACCTCAATCTTGCCGCCGAGTTTTTCAATGTTGGTCTTTACCACATCCATCCCTACGCCACGACCGGAAATATCGGTAATTTCCTCCGCCGTTGAAAATCCGGGAGTCATAATCAGATTTATGATATCGGCCTCATCCAAAGCCTTGCTCTCATTTTCACCTATCAGCCCTTTTTGCACCGCCTTGGCTCTCACTTTTTCCACATCAATGCCGGCGCCGTCGTCACAAACATCCACCAGCACTCTGCCGCTTTCGTGGTAAGCGTGCAATACCAGAGAACCGGGGATTGGCTTATGCTTCTCTGCCCGGATTTCCGCCGTCTCTATGCCATGATCCAGGGCATTTCGCACTAAATGGGTCAGGGGATCAACCAAGGCCTCAATCAACGAACGATCCAGCTCTACCTCCAGGCCCTGCATCGTCAGGTCAACTTCCTTATTTACTTTATGGGACAGATCTCGGACAATGCGGGGGAATTTATTAAACACATTGGCAATAGGCTGCATCCTGGTTTGCATAACCTTTTTTTGCAGGTTGGTGGTCAGTTCGTCAATACTTCTGGCTACCAATTCCAGCTGAGGAACCCGGTCGCCGTTTTCCTGGGAAATCCGCAGCAGCTGGTTGCGCCGCAGCACCATTTCTCCCGCCAAATTCAGCAAGTCGTTCAGCAAGCCCACATTCACCCGGATACTGTCTTTCACCATGATTTCCCGGGGAGGTACGGCATCCTTCCTGGCAACCGGTACCGCCGCATTATCCTCCTTTACGACAGCCCGCTGGGACGATTTGTCGCAATGAGCGGCAGGATCCTCCCTTTTTTCTAAAACCGGCGCATCGTTACTCGTTAACTGATTCCATACGTCCCAGACTGAAAAAAGCCCGGATTGATCAACCGGCTTCGTTTGTGGTACTGCTAAAAATCTTTTGATAGCGGCGACCTGCTCGGTAATATCGTATTTTTCACCAGCGGCCGGCGACATGTTGATGAGTTTCTTCAGCATGTCGCCGGCCGACAGCATAGCATCTATCATTTCAGAGTTGACTTTCAGTCTATGTTCACGAAACTCGCCAAATAAATTTTCCAGGCAATGAGACAACTCTACAATTTTATTGAGTCCAAAAAAGCCGGCAGTACCCTTAATGCTGTGGGCGGCACGAAAAATTTCGTTGATAGTACCGTCATCCTCTTCTCCTTCTTCCAAGCGCAACAGACCTGCCTCGATTGTCTCAAGATGAGCCTTTGCTTCCGTGACAAATTCTTTTAAAAGCTCACTGTCCGTTTCCAACTCCATCACCTGCCGCATCCGGGATTTTTCATGCCTTAAATCTTCCTATTAGCTCTTTCAGTTGATTTGCCAGCTCGCCCGATTCATGAGCACTCTCGCTCACCTGGGAAGCTTTTGTCGCCGTGTCGCCAATCGCCTTATCGGTCTCCTGCATACTCAGGGAAATATCCTGAGTCCCTTTAGCAATTTCCTGAGTCGCCTGAGAAATATTATTCATAATGGACTCCATTTCACCCATGCTGCGTGCTACCTCGTCCGCTTTCTGCGAAATTTCCGCATTGGTATGAACCATAGCTTCCACGCCGCCGGCCGCTTCCGCCGCATTCTGTGAAACCCGCTGAGTCTTGTCGGCAATAGCGGTCACTTCCCGGCTGATCGTCGTCACATCACCGGTGCTCGACTCAGGCTTCTCCGTACCTTCCGTTGCCGGTTCGCCGACAGCCGCTGCAATCGTCTGAGTAATATCCATGGTCTCCGCAATTACTTCGGTAATTTTTCCGACTACGGTCACCGCTTCCCCCATATCATTTTGCATCTCTTCAATTTGCTGCCCGATCCGTCCGGCTTCCTCGGTGGTCCGTTTTGACAATTCCTTGACTTCCCCCGCCACTACGGCAAAACCTTTTCCGGCTTCACCGGCACCGGCCGCCTCAATCGTGGCATTCAGAGCCAGCATATTGGTCTGTTCGGCAATATTGCGGATTACAGCCACGATTTTGCTGATTTGTTTCGATGAGGCACTTAATCTTTGGATCATATCGTTAGTTTCCTGAGAACGAATTTTTGCTTCTGCTGTAATAGCGATGGAATGTTTGCAGGACGATGCCACCTCCTGGGCAAAAACCGATACTTGCTGAATGCTTTGGGAAACTTCATTGATTACAGTACTAACCTCTTTTACGTCCCGCTCCACACTTTCCGATGCCTCCGCCGCTTTTTTCGCGGCAGACGACATTTCTTTGGCCCGCAGGGAAACGGATTCCACGCTGTGACTGGCCTGCTCCGTTGAACTGGCGTTTTCCTCCGTTCCTGCCGATATTTGCTCTACCGAAGCGCTTACCATGCCCACCGTGGCACTCATTTCCTGGCTGTTGGCCGCTACAGTTGATGCAATATCAATCAGCTTATTGGAACTGCCCTGCAGCTGCACGGTGGAATGATAAATGTCATTGAGCATTTCCCGCAAATCACCAACCATTTTGTTAAATCCGGCGGCAAGCCGGGAAATCTCGTCCTCTCCCTGAACTTCTGCCTGGACCGTAAGATCGCCGTTTGCCAGCAATGCCACCTGCTGCTCCAATTTTTCCAACGGTCCTGTAATGCGGCGCGCTACAATAAAGGTTACGCCGATTACCAGCAAAATCGACACCAAAGCGATGGCAATAAACAACTCCCTTAAATAAACCAGAGGCTGAAAAACAACCGCCTGATCCACATTAATACACAGCGTCCAATGAGTCGACGGTATTTGCTTATATACCATAATCATATCTGTGCCGTTTTCTTTAAAATATTGAAAACCCTGTTCTTTTTCCTGAATTTCTTTCGCCACACCGGCAATATCTTTCAACTTCTCTATTTCAAAAATATTTTTACCCAGCACTGCGGCATCGGGATGAGCCAGGATAAATCCCTTACGATCCGTTAAAAACGCATATCCATGGCCGTCCAGGTTAATATCCCTGACAATATCCACTAAAGTGTTCAGCATAATATCGCTGCTTACCACACCCCGGATTTGCCCGGACGGTGACCATACAGGCAGCGCGGCCGACACTTCCAGCTTTTGCGTTTCTTCATCAACGTATGGATCGGTAAATACGGTCCGCTTCTGTTGAATGGCTTCTTTGTACCATATGCGGGTACGGGGATCAAAACCTGCCGACGGTACCCAGCCGCTTCCGCTGACCAGCTTTCCCTCCGCCGATCCGAAATAAACATCATTTAAATCCTGATCCACGTTTTTATAGCCAGCCAGCAGGGAAGCCGGTACTTGTCCGTTCCCGGCGGCGGACTGTATGGTCCCCGCGGTATTTTCAACCACTTTTTCTTTCCCAATCAGCCAGCCGTCCAATTTATTGACATGAGCACTTGCTGTGGCTGTCATTTGTTTTTCGATGTTTTCAGTTAAACGATCTTTAGTAAAGAAATATCCCGCCGAGGCAGCTGCCAATACTATAATTGCCGCTATAGCCGAAAAAACCAATATCATCTTCGTCCTGATACTCATAACAACAATCCTCCTCATCAGAATTGTAACCTATCTCATCCGACTGATGAGAATATTAACGATTCTATACGTCCATTCGACTAATTCTCCCTATTTCCTGTCGTTATTTTTGTTCTTTTCCGAAACATTCCAAATTTTAACCGTCCTGTCTCTGCTGCCGGAAGCTAAATAACGCCCGTCGGGCGACCAGGACAGAGACTGCACCCAGGACGAGTGCTCTTCTCCCCTCAGTATATCCTGCTCCTGCCACTCTTTGCCCCACACCTTAACCCGGGCATCTTCCCCGCCGGAGGCCAGGTAGCGGCTGTCCGGGGACCAGGCAAGACAAAGCACGCCAAAATAATGGCCGGAAAGTATGGCTGCATTTTCCCAAGTCGCCGTATCCCATATGCGAATCATTGCATCCCAGCTGCCGGAGGCCAGATAGCAGCCGTCAGGGGACCAAGCCACGCTGACTACACCGTAAGAATGCCCCGGTAAGCTAAGAAATTCCTGCCATGCTGCCGTATCCCATATTTTTACTGTGGTATCCCGGCTGCCAATGGCTATATATTTCCCGTCCGGCGACCACATCACAGCCTCCAGACCGGCACCCAATATAAAGGTTTTATCTTGGATCCAGGTGCTGGCATTCCATATTACCACTACTCCGTCCGGGCTGCCAGCTGCCAGCAAAGTTCCATCCGGCGACCAGGCCAGGGAGCGAATACAATTTTTTTGCCCTTTGAGGACAATCGTTTTCTGACCGTCTAAAAAGCAGCGTACCTGCAAAAGATTCTCTTCGCCGCCTATGGCCAAATACCGGTTATCCGGCGACCAGGCCAGCGTTCTAATCCCGGCATAGCAGTTTTCAATATCCGGCAATGCTTCTTTGAGTGAATCATCTACTATATCAAGCGCGCCGTTCCACCTGCCAACTGCCAGATACCGGCCGTCCCGGGACCACGCCACGCTTTGTATTCCATATAAATATCCGGCTATAGTAACCGACTCCCGGCCTGCTTTTATATCCCATACCTGAATACTGGCGTCCTGGCGGCTCATAGCCAAATACAAATTATCCGGCGACCAGGCCACGGCTTCCACTCCGCCGAAGCCGGTAAAAACGGCAGCCGC
This sequence comes from Veillonellales bacterium, assembly GCA_039680175.1. Taxonomy (NCBI): domain Bacteria; kingdom Bacillati; phylum Bacillota; class Negativicutes; order Veillonellales; species Veillonellales bacterium. The sequence continues at coordinate 53,966 of JBDKTO010000041.1, forward strand.
CTGCCGGGCGGATAGGCTCCACAGCCTGGCTGAGCCGTCCCAGCTGCCGGACAAAATATATTCTCCGTCCGGCGACCAGACTACGCTTTCCACCGCATTGTCATGACCGCTTAGAACCGTGTCCTCACCGGTACCCATTTCCCAGAGTCTCAGCTCGTTATCCCAGCCGCCGGATACCAAATAGCGTCCGTTCGGCGACCAGGCTACCGTTCTTATCGGATCTTCCTGTTCTGCCAATATAAAATTTTTCTGCCAATCCTCTGTGTCCCACAGCCGGATGAGCCCATCCCAGCCGCCTGATACCAAATACAGCCCCGTCGGCGACCAATCAACTGCATAAACCTGTCCGGTATGGGCGTTAATCGCCGCCGTTTTTCGCCAATTTTCCTGCCGGCTCCAGACGATAATATCGCCAGCCTGTGTTCCGGCAGCCAAATAGCAGCTGTCCGGCGACCAGGCCGCGGCTTCCACTCCCGCCGGATGCTCCAGCATCGCCAAGGGCTGCCAGTTGTCTGTATTCCAAATAATAATGCGCTGATCCCAGCTGCCGGATGATAATAACTTGCCGTCAGGCGAAAATGCCAGACAGCAAACGGCAGCGTCATGCTGTGCCAAAATCGGCAATTCGCTTCCCTTACGGATATCCAGAATTTTAATGTTGTCATCATTGCTGCCTGATGCCAGATATCGTCCATCGGGCGACCAAGCCAGCGACTGTACCGAATCAAAGTGCAAATTCAATACCGGCTGCCGTGGGTTATACTTTCTGTCATCTGCCGAAAAAGACATCCCTAAGCCTCATTCCTTTAAAAGCGCTTGGTAACTTGCACCCACAGCCGTCCGTTCTTATCCGTGTCTGATCTGGCTTCGCCTGAACCGATTTTCCAGGCGTAGTGAACCTTGGCTGTTAAGTTGTTGGACCCTGTCCAAACCATGCCCAGCCCTGCGCCCTGAAGCGTACGGTGATTGGCACCTGACCCCGGCAGGGGATCTTTATTAATGGCTACCGAACCAAGATCATAAAAACCGACAAGCTGAAAACTCCCGGAAGGCCTGTGGGGAATCGGCAAAGACCAATGCAGCTCGCTGCTAAAAAGATAGCCTTTATCCCCGGAAGCCTCTCCCTTAGGATAAGCCCGAACACCATAAGGTCCGCCCAATGACAATTTTTCCGACGAATCAAGGTTTCTTGTGGCAATCTGACCGTTAAAAACAGAAACCATTGACAGCCGATCATTGATATACTGCTGCCGCGCCGTCGTCATATTCCACTTGCCAAAGGAACCGGGAGTCCCCGCCTGCCGGGAATTTGAGTCGCCGGCATGCAGCTTGCCGCGGCTATAACTTAGTGAATAGCTATTGGCGCCACCTCCTCCCCAGGAATCCATACTGTCCCCATTCAGGGTAAACGCCACGATATCGCTGTGCTTATCGGTCGTTGTTCCACTTACCGTATCCTGCAATTTTTTATAAGAATAATTGACCTGTCCATATAAATTAGCCATGCGTGAGCGATGAAAAGTACAGTCATAGGCAATGCTGGTCGTATCGGCTGTACCACTGGCATTGAGACTGGAAAAAACATTTCCCAGTTCATAGTGCATGCGGGAATAATTCAATTCCAGCTTGCCGCCCTGCACCTGAAAGGGAAGCTGATAGGAAATACTGCCGCTTGCCAGTCCGCCGCCGGTAGTCACGCCATAAAACGAAAACAAATCCCCCTGCTGGGAAGGATTAAGAACTGTTACCGACGTGCTGATTTCATTTTTACCGGTAAACCGGTTGCCGTAGTTATCAACGCCGATACTGCCGGAAACGGTTTCTCCCTTAGGATTAATATCCAGGATAAGGTTGGATGTCCCCGGATTATTCCCCGGTGCCAACGTAGCCTTCGCCTCTACTCCGGCCAAATCCGTCATCAGCCACAACGCTTTATCCAAGGCGTCCTTTTCGATATACCGACCGGCTTTTACTGTGCCTAATTCCCTGCTGATAACAGTATCGGATAGTCCGGTTTTCTTGCGGACAATGATTTGATCATACCGTCCGACAATAACGGCGATCTCAGCGATACCATTTTCCAGCCGCTGTGCCGGCACATAGGCCCGGGCCATCATATAGCCGCGGCGATGATAATAGTCCGTAATACGACCGGCAAGCTTCTCCAGATCGGCAAGGGAAACTTGCTCGCCTGTGCCGTCGGCGATAAGCCTCAGCAATTCCGTCTCACTAAATACAGTTTGTCCGGTGATGCGAAATCCTTTTACCGGGAACCTTTCCCCGCGATCGCCTTGAATCGGCGGCCGGTAAGCTTCTTCAATCTGAATTTTTTCTTCTTGTTTTTGAGGTAAGTTCAGTTCCGGTCGTTTTAATTCCTCCAAAGTTTTTCCGGCATCAGGAGCTTCCGCGGCCAATGCTGCCACCGGACTGAGAAGACAAAACACCGAAAGCGCTGCCCCGCAGACTTTCGTTCGCTTGTCTCTGGTGCGCTGCTTGGACAAAAAGAATCCCTTCCTTCTAAAAATTCGCGTACTGTTTTTACAATAACTTATTATAGACACTAAAACAATCACCCATTTGGGTGATTGTCTAGGTTTTAACAAAAAAAGCACGGTTTATCCCCTGTGGGGAAATTTATTTTTCCGGATGAACTTCCGGTTCTGCCTTTTTTGTTTCCATTTTGGCTGCCAGATAAATCAGCGCAATGATGGCAGCCACACTGCCAAGCATGACCGGCATGGTTAATAGCGGCTTAGGAATGGATTCATACAAACCGAAAACGCCGAACAGAATGAAAATAATCGCTGCCGTCCATTTTACCACTCTCTCGGGAATTCGTTTGCCCAAAACTATGCCTATCAGGATCCCGATTCCATCGGCAAGCATCATGCCGGTCGTCGTACCCAGCCAGACCGGAAGAATCGTATTAAACTGAGCCGCAAGAGCAACCGTTGCTAACTGTGTTTTGTCCCCCATTTCCGCCATGAAAAAAGCGATAGTCACTGTCCAAAAAGGGCTGTATTGCGCAGCACGCTCTTCCCCGTTCAGTTCATCGCCCCGGATGGTCCAGAGGCCGAACAGGATAAAAGAACCGGCGGCAGCAATTTGTATATACTGCATCGAAATAAAATGAGTGAGATAGTTTCCTACCACCACGGCCAGCAAATGGTTTACCACCGTAGCCGCGAATACCCCCCACATAACGGTCTGCCACCGGTACCGGGTGGCAAACGCCATGGCCAGAAGCTGGGTTTTGTCCCCCATTTCCGCCAGCACTACAAAAATAAAAGCTGTGATAAAAGCTGTCATTGTTCCTCCTTTGCAATAGCTGTGATTCCATATTACATCCTCCCAGCCATAAAAATCGACCTAAGAATGAGCGTCTTCAAACCGCTGTATACCCAAACTATCCCCAACCAGGATTAACTTATCCTCCGGCATGAATTTTTCCATCGGGTCCGGTGAAAGCAGCAGTTTATCTTTGCGTCTTATCGCAATAACCGTAATTCCATATTTACTCCGCAAATCAGCTTCCACCAAGTTGCTGGTCACTAATTTAGCAGGAACTTCCACCTCGATGATTCCTAAATCCGGTGCAAGCTCAAAATAGTCAATTACATTGGCTGATAATAAATTATGGCCAATGCGCCGCCCCATATCCCGTTCCGGAAACACTACCCGATCCGCCCCTATTTTTTCCAGCATCCTGCCGTGCAAAACACTGTCCGCCTTGGCAATAATATAAGGGACACCAATTTCTTTTAACAGCAGCACCGTTAAAACACTGGCCTGCACATCATGTCCTATAGCTACAATCACAATGTCAAAATTACGAATGCCAAGAGATTTTAAAACATTCTCATCGGTTGTATCGGCAACAACCGCGTGGGTAAAACTATCCGACAATTTTTGGATGCGATCATGATTCGAATCTACCACCAATACTTCATGCCCCGCCTTAGATAAAGTTGTCGCAACACTTGTCCCGAATCTTCCTACGCCAATCACTGCATATTGTTTCTTTTTCATTGATATCCCTCCCTACCCTATAATTACTTTGCCGTCCGGATAACGCAGCAATGACTTTCTTGACTTTAACGCCAAGGACATCAGCAATGTCATCGTTCCCACCCGGCCAACGAACATGGTCAAGATCAGCCCTGCCTTACCAAACGAAGTGAGATAAGGCGTGATTCCTGTTGTCAGGCCAACCGTACCAAAACTGGAAACCACATCAAACAATATTTGAAGTGCTGAAAATGACTCCGTAAAGGTCATTACCAGCGTTACGATAATCACCAATCCAAGGGAAATCATCACAACAGTAAATGCTTTATAAACAACTTGCTGGGGAATGGTGCGGTGGAATAAACAGGGATCTTTTCGTCCGGTTACAGAGGCGGCAAGGGATGCTGTTAAGACAGCAAAAGTAGAAGTTTTAATTCCCCCGCCCATAGAGCAGGGGGATGCGCCGATAAACATCAGTATGACCAATATAATAAGCGAACCGTCTTTCATCGCTCCGATATCAATGCTGTTATATCCGGCCGTCCGGGCAGAAACCGCCTGAAAGAAGCTGGCTAAAACCTTGCCGCCGGCCGTAAGTTCTCCCATAGTTCTCTCATTAGCATATTCACCCATAAAAAGAAAAACCGTGCCGGAAAAAATGAGAACCAGGGTGGTGGCAAGTACTATTTTGCTATGTAAGGAAAGCCGCCGGGAAGAAGGAAAATGCACAATGTCGGCAATTACCGGAAAGCCGATGCCCCCGATAATAATCAATCCCGCTACGGTTAAATTAATCGTAACATCCTCAACATAAGCAGTCAGACTTTTATAATTTCCCAGCAAGTCAAAACCGGCGTTACAAAAAGATGACACGGCATGCCAATACCCATAATAGATACCTAATGAGCCAAAATCCTGATAAAACCGGACGGCAAGGATCGAACCGCCGATAAACTCAATAATCACAGTTGCCTTTATCACATAAATAACCAGCCGGACAACTCCCGCTAAATCGAACTGGTTGGTCGCTTCCTGAATCAGCAGCCTCTCCCTCAAATTAATTCTTTTACCGCTCAGCACGACAAACAAGGTGGCTACCGTCATAACCCCCAGTCCGCCTACCTGAATCAGCATAATGATCACCAGCTGACCGAAGACCGTAAACCGGGTTCCCGTATCCACCACTACCAGTCCGGTAACACAAACGGCAGATGCAGCGGTAAATAATGCATCAATAAAGCATAGACCTTCTCCTGTTTTCGAGGCAAATGGCAGCATCAGCAACCAAGCTCCAAATAGTATGAATCCGGCAAATCCGAGAGTAATAATCTGATAAGTAGTCAAATGCCACTGGGTCTGACCTAATATTTTTGTAAAACTATAGGGAATGCTCACTGCGATTCTCTCCTATCTGTACGCTAGAGAAACACCTGTTCTAGTTTTTGTTGATCAAAATTAATCCAGCCAAACAAAGGACGACTCCCAGCATTTTGTTGAGAGCAAACCCTTCTTTATAAAACAATATTCCCACAGGAATCAGCATAATGGCGAGAATAATATTGGCTACCAATGACCCTACGCTGATATTCCACCCTGCCCGGTAGGCCATTAAATAACCGAATTCAAGCCCGACAATAGAAACCCCTAAAGCAGCGCTGGTCCAGTTTAATCCTTTAAAGGATTGCAGCAATCCGTCGCCGGTTTTATAAAATTGCAAAGCCACAAGCGTCAAGGCAGCTGCCGTTAAATAAGTAATGAACAGGGAAGCAAAGGGATTCACAGTTTGAGGCGTTGATTTCTGACATATATTATATACAACATTAGAGGCAACAATAAGAACAATGGAAAACACATACATAAACATAAAGAACCCCGCTTATTTTCTGCAATATAACTAGGCTTTATAGATAATTATACACAAAAACCGCCAAGAATAAAGGGAAAGTGTCATTTTAAAGCTTCAGTCGGTCAATATGACCGGCGTTTTTGCCAGCCCCTTAGCGTAAGACCCGGCAGTAACCCTTTTTGCTGGTGCCTTCAGCTGCATTGCGTCCATGGCAAAAACAAATGGAATCATTCTGGTTGCAGGTACCTCCCCTGGGTACATTTACATGGATGCTGGATAAATATTCGGTTCATAATAATTCCGGAACTATCAAAAATAATCCGATATAGTTGCAATCTTACTGCTATAGCGGCTGCGAAAAAAAAGGCAGGTACAAACGTATATGGATTATTTGCTTGGACTCATCAGCATTATTGCAGTAAATCTGTTGCTAAGCGGCGATAATGCTTTGGTTATTGCACTGGCAAGCCGGAGACTGGCGCCTAAACAGCAACAGCGGGCCCTTGTCTGGGGAAGTGCCGGCGCAATCATCTTGCGTGCACTGTTAACGTTTGCAGCAATTTTTTTGCTGCAAATCCCTTATTTACAAATGGCCGGCGGTTTGGCGCTGCTATGGATTGCCGTAAAGCTTATCGCGGATGAGGGGGAACGCCGGCAAGAAACCTTCCTGGCAAAAAATACGTTAGCGGAAGCAATACAAACCATTATTGCCGCTGATCTTTTGATGAGTCTTGATAATGTCATCGCTATCGCCGGTGTGGCAAAAGGGAATGTGAGTTTGCTGATAGCAGGGCTGGCTGTCAGTATTCCGATTATTATTGGCGGCAGCAAACTCATCGGTATGCTTATGAATAAATGGCCGGCTATTATTACGATTGGCGCCGCCTTCTTAGGCTGGACTGCCGGTGAAATGGTAATCGCCGATAAAAAAGTTTTGCCTTTAGCGCTGCAATATCCCTGGCTTCATTGGGGGATACCGATTTTCTTTGCTATTGTGGTGGTGATCGCCGGCAAGGCATTGAGCCAACATAAGCATACTATTGCTTAATATTAGTTCGTTATACCGGCACCTGCCGATCTTTGGCGATACCATGCATTACATTGCCGGCACTAAAAAACACTACTTGCAAAATTTTCCGCAAGTAGTGTTTTTGCTGCTGTTTTGAATCAATCCGGATACTTATTTTTTGCCAGCAGCTTACCGGCCGCAGTCCGAAGATTTTTCGCGAAAATACCCGGCAGCTTTTCCCGCTGACGATCCAGTCCGTCTTCCTGGATATTGACCATTAAATCGGCTTCCCAGATGATCTGGAAATCAAGGCCGTCATTCTTCGACCAAGTGTGATGTCCGCCGACAATATAGGTTACCCGCTGGATGTCCGCTTCCTGTTCGCCTTGCCGAACCATGATTTTCCGCACAATCGCCGGACCTTCCTTTTCCTGATAAGGCCCGGCGGAAGAATGATACTTCTGTTCCGCCGCCTTAATGCCCACATCATGGAGCAAGGCCGTAATTGTAACGATTTTACGAAGAGCTGCGTCAACCTTCTCGCCATCCATAATGGTTTCGGCAATATTCAGCACCTTAAGGGCATGTTGAATTCGCCGCTGATCCGGCCCGAAATGTTCTTTGAGCTCTTTTATATATTTCTCCCGGTAATTCATCAAAGTATTATTTTCCATCTATTTTCGCTCCCTTCAGCCTCGCAGCTTAATTTCATTATATCCTCCGGATAAATACACCGCCGTGACCTTAGTTACCCTTCTGCCGTTTCTTTCAAAGCCGCCAGATTCTTAATGCGAACACTGGACTGATAAAAATCAATGCTGCCTTCGTCCCTCATCCGGCACATCTCCCGGGAAAGAGACTCCCGGGATACATTCAAAAATCCGGACAGCTCGCTGCGGTTCAACGGCAGTTCAAAAATTTCTTTTCCGCACCACTGATACTGCTCCAGCAGATAGGTGCTGATTTTTTCCCGCAGGCTTTTCATCGAAAAGTATTCGATTCGCCGGTTCAGCATCACCGCCCGGTCGGATATAATCCGCAGCATATTATAAATCAGCGCCCTATGACCGCCGCAGTTATGGCTGCAGCTTTCCACCATTTTATCCACCGGCAGAAAGAGAACGCGGCAATCGGTCTTGGCGTACACCGATGCCGGCCAAACCTTCCGGGAAGAAAAGGCTGCCATCTCGCCAAACAGATCACCGGTCTGCAGCATGGATATTACCACCCGTTTTCCGGTTACACTTTCTTTAATCACCGGTGCTTTACCGGACAGCAAAATCCCCACCCCGGCAAAAGATTCACCCATCATGGCAATATAGCTGTTTTTATGGTAGCTGTGAACTTGAGGCTGTAAACAAACCAGCATGGCTTTAAGCGTATTCGGAGCGATTCCTGCAAATAACAATGACTCTGACAATACCGGGACCCATTTTTCATCCATGGATGCTCACCTTTTTTAGTAACCACGGTTACCGTATTTTTAGTTTAAGTTTATTATACTGGGTTACAGAAAGCAATATAGCAGAGGAGGTTCCCTTTATGAAGCGGAAAATTGTCAAAATCAATGAGGAAAAATGCAACGGCTGCGGTCTCTGCATCAACGCCTGCCGGGAAGCTGCCCTCCGGCTGGTAGACGGGAAAGCCGCACTGGTAGCGGAATCTTATTGCGACGGCTTGGGAGCCTGCCTGCCCGATTGCCCTACCGGAGCGATCGAAATCGAAGAACGGGAAGCGGATTCCTTTGATGAAGCGGCGGTAAATCAGAACCTCGAGACGAATCATCACCAGCCAGAAGAGCTGCTATGCGGCTGCCCTGGCACTCATGCCGAAAAAATCGTCAGAGAAACTTCACCCCGGCCTGCGACCAATGTTAAAAAAGCCCCGGTTCCATCGGAGTTGCGGCAATGGCCCTGCCAAATCAAGCTGGTCCCCGTTAACGCCGACTACTTTGAAAACGCCAGTCTGCTTATTGCCGCCGACTGCACCGCTTTTGCCTATGGCAGCATTCATCCGGATTTTATCCGCAATAAAATCACTCTCATCGGCTGCCCCAAACTGGATAACGTCAATTATGCCGAAAAGCTGACTGAACTATTAAAAGCCCATAAAATCAAAAGCATTACCGTACTGCGCATGGAAGTCCCCTGCTGCGGCGGGATTGCGGCTGCCGTGAAGGAAGCGCTGAAAAACAGCGGCACCCTCATTCCCTGGCAGGTTGTAACCATCACTACGGATGGAAATATCAAAGACGAGTAAAAAATTAAATAAACGTAAAAGCAGCGAAAAATGAAATGCCTCCCTGATAAAATTCACTGCGGTTCATTCCATTCTTTTGGGCGGATAATTCAAGGTTATTCTCTATTGTACTCCTTCAAATTCGCGGGTATAATGTTAATAAACAATAGTTATTATTCATTAACATTATACCCGCGGAGGAATCTACTATGACAATTCAATTTAATTCCCAACCCCATCTGGTAATCGTCGGTGCCGGTTTTGGCGGTATTCGTGCGGCTCGGGCACTGGTTAAGGCGGATATACGGATCACCCTGATCGATAAGCACAATTATCACCTGTTCCAGCCGCTGCTTTATCAAGTATCTACTGCCGGCCTATCCGTTGACGATATTGCCTATCCAGTAAGAGCTGTGCTGCGGGACCAGGAGAATATCGAGTTCCGCATGGCGGAAGTCTTGGGGATTGATTTTGCAGAAAAAAGCATTTTAACCGATACCGGCAGCATTGCTTATGATTACCTGCTGCTGGCCACCGGCGGTATGACGAACTATTTTGGGATGGAATCCGTGGCGGCCAATACTTTTTCTATGAAGACATTAGATGAAGCGGTTACGATTCGCAACCATGTATTGAAAATGTTTGAACTGGCATCACAGGAACAAGACGCCGACAAACGGCGCGCCCTCCTTACCTTTGTGGCTGTAGGCGGCGGACCGACCGGCGTCGAGTCGGCCGGTGCGTTGTCGGAGCTTATTTATTATGTTCTGGCTAAGGAATATCATCACCTTAACTTTAAGGAAGTCCGCATTATGCTTGTAGAAGCCTCCGACAGCCTGCTGCCGGCAATGCCGGCCGATTTGCGGGATGCCACGGTGGAAACGTTGATCCGAAAGCATGTGGAGGTTCGCCTCTGCGTACAGGTGACGGATTTCAATGGCAAACAGTTATTTCTCAAGGGCGGCGAAATTATTCCGGCCCATACTGTCATTTGGGCGGCCGGCGTCCGGGCAACTGATTTGCTGGACAAACTAGGCTTTGAACAAGATCGGTCCCACCGGGTCGTTGTCAACGAATATCTCCAGCTTCCGGCGGCCGACGGAGTATTTGTTATTGGCGATGCCGCCCATTTTACACAGGATAACATGCCGCTGCCCATGATTGCCCCTGTGGCCATACAGCAGGCTGAATTGACGGCGAAAAATATTCTGAACGTCATTAACGGCCGTCCGTTAAAAAGCTTCGTTTATAAAGATGTCGGCAACATGGCCACCATCGGCCGCAATGCAGCCGTTGTCAGTATAGGAAAATTCAAGTCCAAAGGATTTTTTGCCTGGCTTATTTGGTCAACTGTTCACATCCTGCGCTTAATCGATTTTCGCAATCGGGTCGTTGTTTTCACAAAATGGGTTTGGGACTATCTTGTCTACGAACGGGTAGTACGGATCATTACCCGGCAGTGAGCCAAAGCGGCGGGGCGAAAGCAAGGTGCTGTTCTTTTGTCTAACTAGACTTTGTCAGTCAACTGCCCATTTCCAGTCGTTTTTATCAAAAAAGCCCTCTTAGCGAGCAATGTCATTAAGTTAAAGCATATAGGATAAATTCCCAAAAGAACCGAGTACGAAAAAAGCGTACCCGGTTCTTTTTTTTGTACAAAAAGATTGACAAACAGACGAAAATATGCGGCGAAGCCCCT
>JBDKTO010000042.1 GCA_039680175.1 Veillonellales bacterium
GTTTCCTTCCCCTTATATTGCTTATTAGTGCGCAAAAAAATTTGCCGTTAATCAAAATATTGAATTCAAACCTGATTGTAACGGAAGTAGTAAGAGCTATTACCGGTAGTATTGGTTTAATTTGTGCTATTCCGATTACTGCTGTCATAACCGCCTTTTTTCTGAGCCGAAAAGGGAACAAACAGGCAGAGGCGCAGGATTTGTCGGCAAAATGAATGAGAATTTCATGAATTTCAAAAATCGGGAAGGAATAGGATAAACTGGACGGCCTTTTGCGATTTTTGCTTGTAGCAGTGGGGACGTACATTCTGCTTCCTTTATTTTATACAGCATATGTCAAGGGGGGACGGGATGCCGCAACATTCACATTAACTTTGTGTCGATAACCCCGTTCCTCTAATGAAATACGATCCTTGTCGCCTGGTGTTAAATTATTAAAAAATGAAGTGTAATTTTTGTTGCGAAATGATACAATAGTTACAGGAGGTGCTTTTATGAGTGTTGCTATTCGTATTGATGAAGAACTTTATGAGGACGCCAAAAGAACTGCAGCAGCCGAATTCCGCACCGTTCCCCTGCAAGTCGCATTTTGGGCTAAAATGGGGAAGATTGCTCTTGAAAATCCGGATTTGCCTATCGAATTAATACGGGATATGTTGATTTCGAAAGGGGAAAAATCCGAACCGTTTGCATTTAGTGAGTCATGATGAATCTCGAACAGAAGCCGCTATTTAAGCGCACCTACAAAAAAATTTATAAAAATCAACGACCACAGGTTAATAGTGCTATTAAAGTGATTGTGGCGGATCCGCTAATAGGAGAAGAAAAAAAGGGCGACTTAGCTGGCGTACGTGTCTATAAATTTGATATCCAAAACCAACTATACCTATTGGCATATACGGTCGATGAAACCACAATCACGTTACTTGCATTAGGCGTTTATGAGAACTTTTATCGGGAGCTAAAAAAATAATTAAAACTGATCTAGGGAAAAATTTCTTTGCTTTTTAAAAATAAACGAAAAACAGGTGCAGAGCGATGTTTATTGCCGATTTTCATATTCATTCGAAATATTCCCGGGCTACCAGCCGGGATTGTGTGCCGGAAATGCTGGACGTATGGGCGCGGCGCAAGGGGATTGACCTGCTGGGTACGGGGGATTTTACCCATCCGGCCTGGCGGGAGGAGCTGAAGGAGAAGCTGGTTCCTTCCGGGGACGGGGTTTATACGCTGAAACAGGAGTTTCGTCAGCAGGATGCGGGGGCGGGAGATGCTTTCCGGCCGCAGTTTATTGTTTCGGGGGAAATCAGCTCCATTTATAAGAAGAACGGCAAGGTAAGAAAGGTTCACAATCTGATTCTTTTGCCCGGGCTGGAGCAGGCGGAAAGGATATCCCACAGGCTGGAGACAATCGGCAATCTTCATTCCGACGGCCGGCCGATTTTGGGGCTGGACAGCCGGGATTTGCTGGAGATCGTGCTGGAATTGTGCCCGGAAGCTATTTTTATACCGGCTCACATTTGGACGCCCCATTTTTCCCTGTTTGGCGCCTATTCCGGCTTTGATACCATTGAAGAGTGCTTCGGGGATTTGACGGAACATATTTATGCGCTGGAAACAGGGCTTTCATCCGATCCGCCTATGAACTGGCGTCTGTCAGCGCTGGACCGGTTTGCCCTGGTGTCCAATTCTGATGCCCATTCTCCCTCCAAACTGGCCAGGGAGGCCAATCTTTTTGATACGGATGTTTCTTACCCCGGCATACTGAACGCGTTGAAAAATCCTGCCGGCAAGGAATTCGGCGGTACTCTTGAGTTTTTCCCGGAGGAAGGGAAGTACCATTATGACGGTCACCGGAAATGCAAGGTGTGCTGGAAGCCGGCGGAAACGGAAGCGGCGGGCGGCGTATGCCCGGTATGCGGCGGCCGGATTACGGTGGGCGTGCTCCACCGGGTGGAAGACCTTGCCGACCGGGAAGAGGGGTTCGTACCGCCGGCGGCAAAGCCGTTCGAGAGTCTCGTCCCCCTGAATGAAGTGGTCGCATCCTCTATGGGGTTTACTGTGGCCAGTAAAAAGGTGAAGCAGAAGTACGAGGATTTGCTGTGGAATCTGGGGCCGGAATTATCCATTCTCCGGGAGGTATCGCTCGGCGATATTGAGCAGGCGTCAGGTCCCTGTATCGCCGAAGGCGTCCGTCGGCTGCGCTGCGGCAAGGTGGAACTGCATCCCGGGTTCGACGGCGAATACGGTACGATTAAAGTGATGGATAAAAGTGAAATCGCTATGACTTCAGGCCAGCTGTGTTTTATCGGGCAGTCTTGTTTTAAGGATAAAGGGACTTCCGATCAGGACCCGTTGTCCGCCGCAAAAAAGGAAAAGCGGCAGATGCAGGCGCAGAAACCGGCGGCACCGGGCGGAGAGGATGATTGTCCTTCCTGTAAGCGGGAGTCTGCCGGGGAACCTGCTTCGCCAACGCTTCCTTATGGATTGAACCCGGAGCAGTGGGAAGCGGTTTCTTCCGCCGAACCAGTAACGGCGGTCATTGCCGGTCCGGGAACCGGAAAAACTAAAACGCTGGTCTGCCGGATCGCTTATTTGGTGGAACAGTGCGGTGTGGCTCCTTCCCGGATTACCGCCGTTACTTTTACCAACAAGGCTGCCAAAGAAATGCGCAGTCGTCTGGAGAAACATTTTGGCGATAAACGGATAGTTAGGGCTATGACCATCGGGACATTCCATTCAATCTGCCTGCAGATTTTGTCGCAAACGCAAGGCAAAGAGAACATAATCATTATTGATGAATACAGTGCTCGTTCCCTTAGCGAAGAAATTATCAGGGATTTGAAATTGAAAATTTCCCCCAGGAATGTCCTGCGGGAAATATCGCGGCTCAAAAATAGTGCGTCGCCGCCGGAAGAACAGCAAAGCATGGCTATTCCGGCGGAGGTGTACGCTGCCTATTGCTCGCAGCTGCAGCGCTGCGGTGTAATGGATTATGACGATATTCTTCTGGAAGTTCTTCGTCAGCTGGAGGGCAGAAATAGAGAAGAAGGCGCAGATAAAAACCCGGGAAATGCTGTTTCCTATTTGCTGGTGGATGAATTTCAGGATATTAATGAGCTTCAATATCGCTTGATCAAAGAATGGGGCAGGAAAAGCGAAGGTATTTTTATTATCGGCGATCCGGATCAGTCAATTTATGGTTTCCGGGGTTCTGATTTGCGTTATTTTATCAGATTTAAAGCGGAATTTCCCGCTATCCGGGAAATCCGGCTAACGCAGAATTACCGTTCGACGCCCGAAATACTTGCTGCCGCCAAAACGGTGATTACCGGGACCGGGGAAGAGCGACGTACCTGGCGCCTTGACGCGAACAGGGAAAGCGGCACCAGGGTACGGCTTATCGAGACCGGTGATGAATTTTCCGAGGCGTTGTTTGCTGCCAAGGAAATCAACCGGTTGATTGGCGGTATCGATATGCTGGCTGCACACACCTTTACCGCCGGCAGAAAAAAACCGAAAGATAAACCGGCAAGGGGCTTTGCCGATATTGCCCTGCTATACCGTACGAACCGGCAGGCGGATATGCTGGAGCAGTGTTTGTTAAAAGAGGGGATCCCTTATAAAGTGGCCGGACGGGACGAATTCCTGGGCGAAAACTTCGTCCGTGAGGCGATTGCGTTTTTTAAGTTTTTGCTCAACCCGGGGGATGTCGTATCTCTGCTGACCTGCCTGAAGGGGCAAGACACGGATTCGAAATTCAACCCAACAGTACTGGAGGAATACATGGCCGGCGAGAAAAGCGTAGCGTCTCTCAGCGGCATACTGGAAGAGGCGCTGCTCTCGTCACAAGCTGAAGCGGATCAACGCCGGAAGTTTATCGGACTGCTGCGGAAATATGAACCGATCGTCACCCGGGAAAAGCCGGCGCAGTTGTTCGATTCATGGATGATTGATAACAGTTTGTCAGGCATAAGGTGCATGGAGTTTCTGCTGCATACGTCTGTTATGCATACCGACATGGCTTCTTTTTTGCAGAATCTGGTGCTGGGGCGCGAAAGTGACGTGATTCGCAGCGGCAGCAAGGTTTATTCGCCTGATGCGGTTTCGTTAATGACGCTGCACGGAGCCAAAGGCCTTGAGTTTCCGGTGGTATTCCTGTGCGGTGTAAACGACGGCAGGATTCCTTTAAAAAACAGCAAGCATGAAACGGATATCGACGAGGAAAGACGGCTGTTTTATGTGGGGATGACCAGGGCAAAGGATGAACTGATTCTGTTGACGTCCGCGGCTGTGCCGTCGCCTTTTTTGGCTCACATGGCGCGAGAGCAGTTGAGCCGGGAAACTCCGGCTCAACTGCAAGCGCCTGCTTACAAACAGGCGAGCCTTTTTTAAAAGATCTTACACATTCCGTCTTCCGGGCACCCCGGCTTTGTCTAAGTTCGACTAACGAAACCGGGAGTTGTGGTTTCGAGTCTCACTTATTTTCTCAGAGAGAGTAATATGGCTGGTTAAAATGAGAATTCGCGAAAAAAATGGCGAAAAGATATTTTTTTTGTGATATAATATATTATTATAGTTTCTTTGAGTTAACCGATAGTAGATATAGGAGGTTTTTATAACATGCAGCAAGGAACTTTTCGGGTAAAGGCCGGTTTGGCAGAAATGCTCAAAGGCGGCGTTATTATGGATGTTACTACGCCGGAGCAGGCGAAGATCGCCGAAGAAGCAGGTGCCTGCGCCGTTATGGCGCTGGAAAGAGTGCCGGCTGATATTCGTGCGGCCGGAGGGGTTGCCCGTATGGCGGATCCGTCGATTGTCCAGCGGATTATGGATGTGGTTACGATTCCGGTTATGGCTAAGGCACGGATTGGTCATTTTGTCGAAGCACAGATTCTGGAATCATTAGGAGCCGATTATATAGATGAAAGTGAAGTACTGACTCCGGCGGATGACAAATTTCATATTAATAAGCATCAATTTAAAGTACCCTTTGTCTGCGGGGCGAGAAACCTGGGAGAAGCCTTGCGCCGTATCGGTGAAGGCGCTGCGATGATTCGTACCAAAGGGGAACCTGGTACCGGCAATGTAATTGAAGCGGTGAAGCATATCCGGATGGTGATGAGCGAGATCCGGCAGCTGCAAAATTTGCCGACAGAAGAAGTGCCTGCTTTTGCCAAAAATATTGCCGCTCCGCTGGAACTGGTTTTGGAAACGAAAAAATTAGGCCGTCTGCCGGTAGTGAATTTTGCCGCCGGCGGAATTGCCACTCCGGCTGATGCCGCGCTGATGATGCAGCTGGGCTGCGACGGCATTTTTGTCGGTTCCGGTATTTTCAAATCCGGCGATCCGGCCAAACGGGCCAAAGCGATTGTTTCGGCTACAACGTATTACAATGATCCAAAAGTATTAGCGGAAGTATCCAAGGACTTAGGGGAAGCTATGGTGGGTATTGAAATCTCCACCATTCCTGAGAACGAACGGATGCAGGAACGCGGCTGGTAATAGCAGAAAGAGGGACAAGCAGGAATGAAGATTGGCGTACTTGCCTTACAGGGAGCCTTTCGGGAACATCGGCAGACATTGGAACGCTGCGGTGTGGAAGCGGTTGAGATTCGCAAACCGGAAGAACTGGCTGATATAGAAGGTTTGATTATTCCCGGCGGGGAAAGCACCACGATGGGTAAGCTGATGGTGGAATGGGAACTGATGGAACGGATCAAAGCCCGGGCTGCTACGGGAATGGCGATTTACGGCACTTGCGCCGGTATGATTGTGCTGGCGAAAGAGATTGTCGGCAGCGATCAGCCCCGCTTGGGTCTGATGGATATCGCAGTGCAGCGGAATGCTTTCGGCCGTCAGCGGGAAAGCTTCGAAGCCGATTTATTTGTTCCGGAATTCGGCGAGCAACCATTGCGGGCTGTGTTTATCCGGGCGCCCTACATCGAACGTGTTGGAGCGGAAGTGAAGGTTATGGCAGCCGTAGATGATAAAGCGGTTATTGCCCGGCAGGGCAAGCTGCTGGTAACATCCTTTCATCCTGAATTGACAAATGATGATCGTATCCATAAATATTTTCTATCTATGATTCGGGAGTAAGAAGCATAGATAGAATGAGGAAAACGCTCTCGCTGAGAAGGCGAGAGCGTTTTTGCATGATCGTTATGATAGAAAGCAGGGGCTATGAGCCTTGTCACGGGCTTCTTGATAGATGATAATTTGGCTATGAGCTATGAGCTATGAGCTATGAGCTATGAGCTATGAGCTATGAGCTATGAGCTATGAGCTATGAGCTATGAGCTATGAGCTATGAGCTATGAG
>JBDKTO010000043.1 GCA_039680175.1 Veillonellales bacterium
AAATCGGCGATGGTCAAAGGAATTCGTTCCCCTGCTTCGTCAACCCTTAAAATGACAAATTGTCCCGGCTGAGCTTTATGAGCAATCAAGGGCGCAGCCATTTCAAACAGTTTGACATTGGGCGCCAGCTCTTGTTTTACAAGAATTTTATACATAATGACCTCCCGTTGCAACCATTCTATCCATTGGACATCTAAAACAGCCCGACAATTTTTCCGTTATTGTCAATATCCATCCGTTCTGCCGCCGGATGCTTCGGCAGTCCCGGCATCGTCATGATCTGCCCGGTAATCGCCACCAAGAATCCGGCGCCGGCAGCCACCCGCACTTCCCGAACGGTAATCGTAAAATGTTCCGGCCGGCCGAGCTTGGCCGCATCATCGCTGAGAGAGTATTGCGTCTTAGCCATGCAAACCGGAGTTTTATCATAGCCTAAAGCAGTCAGTTCACTGATCGTTTTATCTGCTGCGGGAGTGTAGGCAATATCGGCCGCGCCATATATTTCTTTAGCAATCACGGCAATCTTATCTTTAATCGGCGCTGTTTCGTCATATAAAAATTTAAAGTCGGCAGGTTTCCTGGTAGCCTGCAAAACCTTTTCCGCCAGAGCCAAGCCGCCTTCACCGCCTTTGGCCCAAACCGCGGACACGGCCACCTCAGCGCCTAATGCGTTGCATTTCTTTTCAACAAATTCCAATTCCTGCGGCGTGTCCGTCGGAAAAGCATTGACAGCCACAACCACCGGCAAACCGTATTTTCGCATATTTTCAATATGCTTGACCAGATTGTCCATGCCTTTTTCCAGGGCCGCCATATTTTCGCCCACCAAGTCGGTTTTCGGTACTCCGCCATGCATCTTAAGCGCTCGCACCGTGGCCACAATCACCACCGCCGCCGGCTTAATCCCGGCAAACCGGCATTTAATATCCAAAAACTTCTCGGCACCCAGGTCAGCGCCGAAACCGGCTTCCGTAACGACAATATCAGCCAGTTTAAGGGCAAATTTCGTCGCCATAACACTATTGCAGCCGTGAGCGATATTGGCAAAAGGACCGCCGTGGACAAAGGCCGGCGTGTTCTCCAGCGTTTGCACCAAATTCGGTTTGATTGCATCCTTAAACAACAACGTAAGCGCACCGGTAACTTTCAAATCCTGCGCCGTAACCGGCCGATTGTCATAAGTATAGCCAATAATAATCTTTCCAATCCGCTGTTTCATATCGTCCAGCCCCCGGGCCAGACACAGAATCGCCATCATCTCCGATGCTACCGTAATATCGAAGCCGCTTTCCCGGGGCACGCCGTTCGCTTTGCCGCCTAAGCCGCAAATAATAGAACGCAAAGCCCGTTCATTCAGATCAAGAACACGCCGCCAGGTAATTCGCCGGGGATCGATGTTCAGTTCATTGCCCTGATGAATATGATTATCCACAATCGCCGCCAGCAGATTGTGCGCGGTGGTAATGGCATGAAAATCGCCGGTAAAATGAAGATTGATATCTTCCATCGGCACAACCTGGGAATAACCGCCGCCTGCCGCGCCGCCTTTAATACCGAAGCAGGGACCCAGAGAAGGCTCCCGCAGGGCAATCACTACTTTTTGCTTCATCCGGCGCAACGCGTCTCCCAGTCCCACTGTTGTCGTGGTCTTTCCTTCACCGGCAGGAGTGGGATTAATCGCCGTTACCAGGACCAACTTGGCATCGGGCCGGGATTTAACCCGCTCCCAAGTATCCAAGGACACCTTAGCCTTATATTTTCCGTAAAGTTCCAGCTCCTCCGCCGGAATATCAATCTGGGCGGCAACCTCGCTGATTGGCTTCATTGCCGCTGCCTGGGCTATTTCTACATCACTTTTCATCTGCAACACACCTTTGTAACTATGTAAACAGGAGCGTGCCTGTCTATAGTTTATTTTTTTTCGCCATTACGATTCTTGCCGCTTTTACCGTATTATGCAGCAGCATAGCGATCGTCAGCAAACCGACTCCGCCGGGAACCGGCGTAATATAACCGGCAACTTCCTTTACCTGATCAAAGTCCACATCGCCTGCCAGTTTCTTGTCCGCTATACGGTTAATGCCGACATCAATCACCACTGCTCCCGGTTTCACCATAGCTTTCGTTACAAAACCAGGTTTACCAACCGCCGCTACCAAAATATCGGCTTGCCGGGTAATATCGGCCAGTTGCTGGGTATGGGAATGGCACACCGTAACCGTAGCATTACGGGACAGCAGCAAGTGAAACATCGGCTTACCCACGATATTGCTCCGTCCGATCACCACCGCCCGCTTGCCGGCTATGGGAATCCCGGCAAATTCCAGCATTTTAATGCAGCCCCATGGAGTGCAGGGAACAAGCTGTTCCTCGCCGATACTGAGCTTGCCGACATTGATCGGATGAAATCCGTCTACATCTTTTTCCGGACAAATAGAATTCGTTATCTCTGCCTCAGCGGCCCGCAGATGCTCCGGCAAAGGCAATTGTACCAAAATTCCATGGATATTGTCCGCCTGATTCAATTGAGCGATTCTGTCAAGCAATTCCGCTTTGCTTACCGTTTCCGGCAACGAAATGACTTCTGAATAAATCCCCAGCTCTCCACAGGCTTTATGCTTGTTGGCTACATATATCTTTGACGCAGGATTCGCTCCGACAATAATAACCGCCAATCCCGGCACTATCCCATACTCCTGCCGGAATGCGGTCAGATCCTCTTTTACCGCTTCTTTAATCCGAGCGGAAAATACCTTGCCGTCTAAAATTTGCGCAGGCATGACAGACCTCCTCTTTTCTGCAATGATGACTTCAATAATACTAAAATATACTAATCAAGGTAAAAATAAAGACTGAAATACCAACCAGCCCATTCCGCATAAAATAAGCCTGTGTCACTTTTGTCAGATTATCATACCGGACAATCGCATGCTGGTATACCAATACGGCTGCCGCCAAACCCACCCCCATATAATAGGGCCAGGAAAGCTGCAGCAGCCCGCCAATTGATAAAAAGCAGGCAACGCTTATGCCGTGCATTACTTTAGTTAATCCCAAAGCTCCATTTATGCCAAAACGTACCGGCATGGAGTGAAGACCGTGTGCCTTATCAAACTCCACATCCTGACAGCCATAAATCACATCAAACCCGGCAATCCAAACACCAACCGCCAAGCCCAATAATAGTACCGGCAGCGTCAAATCCCCCCGGATAGCAATCCAGGCGCCAACGGGAGCAATGGACAATGCCAGCCCCAGTACCAAATGACACGTCCAGGAGAAGCGCTTCATATAAGGATAAACCACTAAAGGAATGACCGCTAACGGAGCCAATTTCAGACATAAAGGATGCAGGTTGGCGGCGGCCAGCAGAAAAATACCCAGGCTGGCTGCCACCAGTAAAACAGCCTCCCCTTTCTTTACCTCGCCGGTGACCATCGGCCGCTTGGTAAAGCGGGGATGAAGCCGGTCATATTTCAAATCAATAAAATTATTTAACGCCAAGGCGGCGCTTCGCGCGCCAACCATCGCCAGAGTAATCCAAAATAAATCCCAGCCGCCGGGAATTCCGCCAACAGCCAGCACTGCTCCCATATAAGCAAACGGCAAAGCAAACACCGAATGAGACAAAGCTATATTATCCAAATGTGCTTTCAATTTACCCAAGATTTAAATCCTTCCACTTCGCATCCACAATTTTTTTAATCTCATCGGACATGACGATTTCATCCGGCCATTCCCGGTTTTGTCCTTCTTCCGGCCAGGTTTTCGTTGCATCAATGCCCACTTTCGTCCCCCATTTGGGCATGGGCGAAGAATGGTCCAGTACATCCAGCGGTCCATCCACCATTACAATATCCCGGCGGGCATCGATGTTATTAAAAACCCGCCACCACACCTCGTTCATATCCTGTACATTGACATGCTGGTCCACAACAATGAGCATTTTGGTAAACATCATTTGTCCCATGCCCCAAATCGCATGCATCACCTTTTTAGCCTGCTGCGGATAGCTTTTTTTAATCGAAATCACCGCACAGTTATGAAAAACCCCTTCCAAGGGAAGATTGATATCCACAATTTCCGGTAGCTGCATTTTAAGTATCGGTAAAAAAATGCGCTCGGTCGCTTTCGCCAGGAAGCAGTCTTCCATCGGCGGTTTTCCCACAACCGTTGCCGGATAAATCGGATTTTTTCGATGGGTAATACAAGTAATATGAAAAACCGGATATTGGTCGGCTAAAGAATAATAACCGGTATGATCGCCAAAAGGACCTTCCCGCCGCATTTCATCCATATTGACGTAACCTTCCAAAATAATTTCGGCCTGGGCGGGAACTTCTACATCCACAGTTTCGCACTTGACTAATTCTACCGATTTTTTCCGCAGAAAGCCGGCAAAGACCATCTCGTCAATATCCCGGGGCAGAGGAGCCGTAGCAGCATACGTCAACGCGGGATCACCGCCAATCGCTACGGCAACTTCAATCCGGTCTTTGCCCATTTCACGGTATGCCCGGTAGTTAGCCGCACCGTTTTTATGGATATGCCAGTGCATGCCGGTAGTCTGTCCGTCAAAAACCTGCAAACGGTACATCCCCACATTTCGTTTCCCGGTCAGCGGATTTTTGGTAAACACCAGGGGCAGCGTAATAAATCGTCCGGCATCACCCGGCCAGCATTGCAAAATCGGAAATTTTTCCAAAGACGGCTGATCTTTAATAATAACCTCTTTACAAGGACCGCTCTTTACATATTTGGGAAAGTGAATAGCCCGTTTGGCTGTCGGAATAATTTTGACAAGCTCCAGTTTATTCTGCAAAGAAATATAGGGAAGCCGAAGAATACTGCCGATTTCCCGGGCAATATCATCAATCTTTTCTACACCGAGGGCAAAAGCCATGCGCTCCATACTGCCAAAAGCATTGATCAATACCGGCACATCATACCCTTTCACATTTTCAAACAGCAGTGCCACATTCTTATCGCCGGACATTTTCGATACCCTGTCCGTTATCTCCGTAATTTCCAGCTGGCAATCCACACTTTGCTGAATACGTTTCAGCCAGCCCCGTTCTTCCAAGCCATTAATAAACTCCCGTAAATCAGTAAATGCCAAATTCAGGCGCTCCTTTCAGTCTCCGGCAAGCAACTCTTGCTATTTACGCAGTATATATTTGACGATTAAAATACTAATCTCATACAGTATAATCATCGGAATGGCCACCATGCACTGGGAAAAAATATCAGGTGTCGGCGAAATCAAGGCACCGACAACAAAAGACAGCACCAGAACGACTTTGCGTTTGGCAATCAAAAAGCCGGAACTGATAATTCCCAGCTTGGCAAGCACAAGCACAAATAAGGGCATTTCGAAAATAAAGCCAAAAGGAACCAAAAACGAAATCACAAAGGACAAGTATTGTCCCAATGAAAATAGGGGCTGGAGATCGTCAGTAGCAAATCCCATAAAAAATTTAATACCGGCAGGCAGCACAAAAAAATAAGAAAAGGCCAGGCCGACAAAAAACAGCACCACCGACGCCGGAACCAATATAAGAGTAGCCAGCCGCTCTTTGAGCGTCAAAGCCGGTACAACAAAAGCCCATACTTCATATAGCACAATCGGCAAAGCCAATAAAAAACCGGCAAAAAAGGATACTTTTAAATACGTAAAAAAAGCTTCCGCCGGGTTTAAATAATACAACTTGCCGGCAGGTGCCGTAATGAAATGGACAAGCTCGGCTGCATAAAAATAACAGGCGGTACTGCCGATTGCCACAGCGACAATCATGATAATCAGACGTTTGCGCAGTTCTGCCAAATGCTCAATCAGCGACATTTCTTTCGGATCTGTCACCATTTCCTGCTGTTCGCCATCGTCGACAGGAGTATTATTCTCAGACATCAGGCTATCCTCACTTCTTTTCGTCCGGCTTTTTCTCCTCGCTGATAACCTCAGCTTTTACAGTCACATCCTTAGTGGGTTCACCGGTTGTCGCCCGACGGAATTCCTGAATCCCCTTGCCCAGCGCCTTCCCTACTTCCGGCAATTTCCCCGGACCAAATACCACCAGAGCAATTACTAAGATCAATACTAATTCCGGCATGCTGAAGCTAAACATGCATTCACGTCCCTTCCTGCTTTTTATGTAATTATTATACCTTTGCAGGTGGAAAAACACAACGATAGTCCGCAGAGATATCCAAAAAAGTGGCGGGTACTAAGCCCCGCCACTTTTCAGCAAGTATTAAATTACGGCAGCATCCAGTGCAGCACATACGCCTGTGCATACGTTAGCATGCCAATCAGAATAATCATTGCCACACTGTGAGGCAATGCAAACCGGAAAATAGTCGATTCCTCACCAACCAAACCGGTTGCAGCAGTAGCAACCGCAATACTTTGCGGCGAAATCATCTTGCCGCAAACACCGCCGGAGGAGTTAGAAGCAACAATAAGATTGGGATCAATCCCCAGCTGCTGAGCAGCCGTCTGCTGCATCGAGCCGAACAATGCGTTAGACGACGTATCGGAACCTGTGAGAAACACACCCAGCCAGCCAAGAAACGGTGCAAAGAACGGATAAGCCGAACCGGTGGATGTGAAGGCCAAGCCCAAGGTAGAGCTCATGCCGGAATAGTTCATAATATAAGCCAAGCCCAGAATCAAGGCAATAGTGATGATTGGATAGATCAGTACTTTGATAGTTTTACCAAAGCAGGCAACAGCCCGTTTAGCGCCATAATTCGGGATGATGAACAGGGAAAGAATTCCGGACACGAAAATAGCAGTACCGGCAGCCGACAGGAAATTAATGCCATACGTTGCCGCGTAGGGGGAAGTCTTTGCCACAACCGGAGCTGACCGCATAACCAAGTTATGCAACCCAGGCCAGGCAAAGGATGTCAAGCCAAGAGTTTTCTCCCAGCCAACTAATACTTTCTTGAATCCCAGGAATTTATCATCAGCCCACAGAAAAACCAGAACCGCCAAAATAATGTAGGGACCCCAGGCGCGAAGAACTTCGCCTATGGAATACTGCAGTTCAACTTTGCCGGTAGCGGCAACTTTCTCATCAGGAAAGTGCCACGTATTGGTAGGCTTCCACACATTGAGAAAAATCAGCAGTCCAATAATGGTAACCAAAGCCGAGGTAATATCCGGCAAGTATACACTAATATAATTGGAAGTGAAAAACTGGGTAGCAGCGAAGCAAATACCAGCTACAATCACCGCCGGCAATACTTCCATGGCCCGTTTCCAGCCGCACATCATTACAACGACCCACAGAGGTACGATAACCGAAAGGAATGGCAGCTGACGGCCAATAATTTTACTGAGTGTCATTGGATCTATCCCGCTTACCTGGCCAAGAACGACAACCGGGATGCCGATACCGCCAAAGGCAACCGGAGCGGTATTAGCAACCAGGCAGATACCGGCGGCATAAACCGGGTTAAAGCCAAGGCCCACCAGCATAGCAGCCGTAATAGCCACCGGCGTTCCGAATCCCGCAGTGCCTTCGATAAAGGAACCGAAAGCAAAAGCGATAAACAGCGCCTGGAGACGGCGATCTTCGGTAATCGACGCCAATGAATTTTTGATGATTTCGAATTCACCGGATTCCACTGTCATATTGTAAACCCAGATAGCAGTTACAATAATCCAGACAATTGGGAAAATACCGGTCAAAGCACCGTTAAGCGTGGCACTGATCGCCAAGCTGGCCGGCATTTTAAAGACAAAAATAGATAGCAAAATTGCAGCCACTACGGCAATGCCGGCCGCGTTGTGCCCTTTCGAACGCTTGATACCCAGCATATACAAAAGAATAAATAGCGGAATGGCGGCGACAAGCGCCGAAAGACCTACACTTCCCAGAGGATTATAATCTTGAACCCATGTCATAAAACATACACCCTTCCTTTAATACAGAATGAAGCTAACCGTTAATTCGGGATGTAAAATAGCTATTTTTCTATTTTCACCACCTTTCTTTACTTTATTCAGTTATTGTTATAAAACCGCATACCAAAAAAAAAAATTCACCTCTTTCGTTGGTAATCTACGGCTGCCTGCTGGGGGGAATTCCTAAGGACATACTCCTGAGCATGGTTTTTAACCAAAAGTCGCGGTTATCAATAAATTCAGTGAAATAATCATTCTATCGATTTTTATATATTAAGATTATTCGGCAAGAGTAAAATAATTCCTGCCGATTTTACAGTCCGTTTATATTTTTTTTATAATTCACCGGTGACAAGGGGAAAAAAAACGGCAGGTTACCCGCCGCTTTTTTATAAATCAAACTATTTTCACTTCAAAAACTTATGGCAGCATCCAGTTCAGTACATATGCCTGGAGATAAGTCAATACACAGATGAAGAGCAGCATAGCAATACTATGAGGCACTGCCGCCCGGAAAATGGTGGATTCTTTCCCGACCAAGCCGGCTGAAGCGCAAGCAACAGCAATACTCTGGGGTGAAATCATCTTGCCGCAGACACCACCGGAGGAGTTAGCAGCCACACACAGGTTCGGGTCGATACCAATCTGCGTCGCAGCCGTCTTCTGCATGGAGCCAAACAGCGCATTGGCCGAAGTATCCGATCCGGTCAGGAACACACCCAGCCAGCCAAGAACAGGAGCAAAGAAAGGGAATGCCGCCCCGGTTGCCGTAAAGGCCAGTCCTAAAGTAGAACTCATACCGGAGTAATTCATCACATATGCTAAACCAAGTACCATAGTAACAGTAAGAATTGGGTAAATCAGTATTTTAATTGTTCTGCCAAAACAAGCAACAGCCCGACCGACGCCATAGTGGGGAATAATCAGCAGGGAAACTATGCCTGCGGCAAAAATTGCCGACCCGCCGGCAGACAGGAAGTTGATTCCCCAAGTCGCCGCATACGGAGCATCTTTCGCCACAATCGGGGCCGTTCTGATAACCAGATTATGCAGTCCCGGCCACGTAACAGCTGTCAAGCCAAGGGCTTTTTCCCAGCCAACCAGGACATTTTTGAAACCCAGGAATCTATTATCAGCCCACAGGAAGACAAAAACAGCCAAAATGATATAAGGGGCCCAGGCACGAAGCACCTGACTGAGAGAATATTGCAGCTCTACTTTACTATCGGCAGTAGCCGCCGCTTCGTCAGGAAAATGCCAGATTTTAGATGGCTTCCATACATTAAGAAAAATCAGTAGCCCAATAATCGTAACGAAGGCAGAAGTGATATCCGGCAAATAGACGCTAATATGATTGGAAGTATAGTACTGGGTGCCGGCAAAACAAACACCGGCTACCAATACTGCCGGCAACACTTCCATAGCCCGCTTCCAGCCGCACATCATCACAACTACCCATAGAGGCACGATAACCGAAAGGAACGGCAGCTGACGGCCAATAATTTTACTCAATGTGAACGGATCAATCCCGCTGACCTGTCCGAGAACGACAACCGGAGTACCGATAGCGCCGAAGGCAACCGGAGCTGTATTGGCAATCAGGCAGATTGTCGCGGCATAAACCGGATTAAACCCGAGTCCAACCAGCATAGCGGCCGTAATAGCTACCGGCGTACCGAACCCGGCAGTACCTTCCAGGAAGGAACCAAAGGCAAAAGCAATAAAAATAGCCTGCAAACGGCGATCATCCGTTATGGAAGCCAGGGAATTTTTAATGATTTCGAATTCACCGGCTTCAACTGTCATATTGTAAACCCAAATGGCGGTTACGATAATCCAGATAATCGGGAAAATACCGAACAAAATGCCATTAAGAGTTGCACTAATCGCTAAACCAACAGGCATCTGAAATGCCAAAATAGCTACCAAAATTCCGGAAGCCAAACCCCAAAAGGCCGCAACATGACCTTTTGATTGTTTAATCCCCAGCAAATACAGGAGAATAAAAAGTGGAATGGCGGCAACAAGCGCCGAAAGTCCTATACTTCCCAGGGGACTATAATTTTGAACCCATGTCATTTTAAATTACACTTCCTCATATTTATTAAATATTATAATATAATAAGCCACAAAATCTCAGTTTCACCCATCATCTCCCTTCCTGTGAAGCCACTGCGTCACAGAAAATAACTACAGCCGCCTTTACCCGCCCCGCACCTCCTTTAACAATTACTTACGGCTAAGAAATAGTAAACCGGCTGAGCCGGCATTACTTAGCAAGATGAATACTACTACCTAAAAAAATTTTTTCTAAATATCAAAATATTTTTATATCTATGTTTTTCTCCATCAAGCATCAAATTCCTCCTTCATTTTACAGAAAATTTGCTTCACATAATATTTTCAGCACAATACCTATTGCATAATTCTCTATATTTTGAATTTATTTTTGCCAAGCACCCCGTACGTATAAAAGCTTCCTGCGAAAGGATAAAATCATACCCTTCCGCAGGAAGCTTGGAATTGCATTGCCCCGAATCCATTAATATTTACGAAGTCCGACAAAATCGGCAACTGCCAATAAAGACTGCCGGGTATCATCCGTCAAGGCTTTAGGCAGCACCTGCCGTGCCTTCGCCAAATAATCCGCCACCCGGCTGTAGGAATATTCAACCGCTTCGGTTGCATGAATAATGGTCAGACCCCGTTTCACCATATCTTCCGGCATGTCCCTGGTTATCAAAATATTACGCAATTCTTCTTTATCCGGGCTTTTCTCCAAGGCATAAATAACCGGTAAAGTAATAATTCCCTGACGCAAATCATTGCCGGCCGGCTTGCCAAGCTGCTCGGACGATGCCGTCACATCCAGGATATCATCGGTAATCTGAAACGCCATTCCAATATCATATCCATACTCCCGTACGGCCTGTACATTCTCCGCTGCTAAGCCGGCGGACAATCCTCCCAGTTCACAGCTGGCCGCAATAAAATCAGCCGTCTTTTTGGCAATACGCACCAGATATTCCGGTTCCGACTGTCCCGGGTTAAAAGAATCCCGGTTTTGGATAATTTCCCCTTCGCACATGGAGCAAATGACATCTGTCAGCACTTTGAGCCGAATACTGTCTACATGGGTTGCCACCAAAGAAAAAGCTTTGGCAAAAAGATAGTCGCCTGTAAGTACCGGCAGCTGATTATTCCATTGAGCATTCGCTGTCGGCCGGCCGCGACGGGTCATAGCGTTGTCAATGACATCATCATGTACCAGCGTAGCCATATGAATCAGTTCAATAGAGATGGCCATCGGCATAATATCGGCCAATGTCCCGTTCCCATCCCGGGCACAGATCAGATATAAAGCGGGACGCAGCCGTTTACCACCCGCTTGCACCAAATGATTACTAATATCGGTTATTAAATCTACCGGAGAGTGTATTACAGAAAGCAGTTCTTCTTCCAGCAATTCCAGATCACTTTGTACCGTACTAAACATCTTTTTATTCACTATCGTATCACCTACAAGCAAAGTCTGTTTCTATAATACACTATTTCCCTATTTAAAGTCTACCTATTTCTTTTTCTCCGTCCGGATTACGCGATCCGATCACACCATTTGACAGGAAAATTTATATACTGCCCATATCCGCCTGGTTTTCCTCGCTGAAATAGCGCATGCTGGCTTTTTTCCATTCCCGGGTGCTGAACAGCATTATGTAGTCCTTTATGTTTGCAGCCTGAGCAAGCTCCGCCGCCATCATTTTACATTCCTGCCGGGTATGGGCATGCAGCATGATATAAAAATTATAGGGCCAGTCTGCCTGGGGCAACCGGGTATAGCAGTGAGTTACCGCCTCGCTGGCTATAAATAGTTCCCCGATTTCATCCCTCCGGCTTTCCGGTACAATCCAAGCGCAAAGGGCATTGGCAGCATAGCCGACAATACGATGGCGCAGTACCGCCCCCATTTTTCGCATCTTGCCTGTCTCACGATAAGATTTCAGGCGCCGCAGCAGCTCTGTTTCACTGATTCCCAGCCGCTCCGCCAATTCCCGGTAAGGTTCGGCCACAATCGGTAAATCAGCCTGCATAGCGGCAATAATTTTTTTATCCAATGCGTCTAACATGACAAAACCTCGCTATCTTTACTGCAAGTTGAACCGGACACTCACTTTAAACTTCTTCGTTGCCGGTAAACTAATGAGCTTATCCACCCCGGTTAACCCTTTAATCCGGGCCAAAATTTTCTCCATAACAGCCTGGTTGGAGGCCAGCAGGGCAAACCATAAATTATAGAAGCCATCCCGCTCGTAGTTATGGGTAACGCCGCTGTACTGATTAATTGTCTCCGCTACCTCCCGCATATGTGCTGGTTGTACCCGCACCGCCACTAACGTACCGACATAGCCCAGCCGATCCGAATCAAAAAAAGGGCCGATGCGCCGGATATAGCCATGTGCTTTCAGATATTGCAGCCGTTCTATCACATACGCTTCTTCAACCTGCAGCTGCTCTGCTAAAATAGCGAATGGCCGGCTGGCTATCGGCAGATCGGTTTGAATAATATTGAGCAATGCCTTGTCAAATACAGTCAGCATAACATACTCCTCTTCCCTCGCTTATCGCAGCGTTTAAAAACAATGATGGTTACAAGTGACTCTTGCCCTTTCAAAAAGGAGGACAACCTGCGCGTCCTCCCTAGCTTGTATTTTATTCTAACAAAAGATCGCCAATCGCGTCAAGTAAACGTAAGCGTCCTAACCCATTAACAGAAGAATAAGCCAGGATATCATCATCAGCCAGCTCTAATCCTGTTTTTATGCTCATTACCTGTTGTTTCAGCGCCGAACGGCTGATCTTATCGGATTTAGTCGCAATGACCTTTACGGGAAGGTGATTTTCCCTAAGCCAGCGATAGGTGTAGATATCGCTCTCCATAGGGGGATGCCGGATATCGATCAACTGGCAGATTAACTTTAGCCGGGGCGATTGCAATAAATATTCTTCAATAAACTTCGCCCACTGCCGCCGACTGGCCTGACCGGCCCGGGCGTAGCCGTAACCGGGCAGATCCACAAAATAAAATTCCCGGCGCTCTTCGCTGCGCTTAACCGCCAGCCGGTAAAAATTAATCGTCTGGGTTTTCCCCGGTGTCCCGCTGGTTCGCGCCAATCCGTTATGCCGTGATAGGGAATTGAGCAAGGAAGACTTCCCCACATTGGAACGGCCAATAAAGGCGATCTCAGGCAGATTCTCTGCCGGATACTGATCTGCCCGTACCGCAGATGCCATATATCTGGCATTCAGCACATTCACAGCACTCTCCTCAGACACTTTCCGTCACCAGGGCCCGATCCAGCACTTCGTCCATCTGCTCAACCAGAAAAAATTCCATATGACGCTTGATATTAGCCGGGATATCGTCAATATCCCGCTTGTTTTCTTTCGGCAGAATAATTTTATTGATTCCCACCCGATGGGCGGCCAATACTTTTTCCTTGATACCGCCGACCGGAAGCACCCTGCCCCGCAAAGTGATTTCACCGGTCATGGCAATATCGCTGCGAACCGGTTTGGCGGTTAGAGCTGAAACCATAGCCGTAGCCATGGTGATACCGGCAGACGGACCGTCTTTGGGAATCGCCCCTTCCGGCAGATGAATATGAATATCATTTTTTTCATAAAATTCTTCATCAATTCCCAGTTCTTTTACCCGGCTGCGAATGTAACTGAATCCGGCCTGAGCCGATTCCTTCATCACATCTCCCAGCTGCCCGGTAAGCATCAATTTCCCTTTGCCCCGCATGATGGACACTTCGGTAGACAGCACTTCGCCGCCCACTTCCGTCCAGGCCAGTCCGGTAGTCACCCCCACCTGCTGATCCTGTTCCGCCTGAGTGTGGCGAAATTTAGGCGCACCGAGAAAGGTATGCAGATTCTGGGCAGTAATCTTCACACTGGTTTTTTTATGCTGAACAATCTGGCGGGCCACTTTGCGGCACAAATTGGCAATACTGCGTTCCAGACTGCGAACTCCGGCTTCACGGGTATAATCGGCAATGATTTTTTGCAACGTTCCTTCTGTAAAAACAATCTGCCTGTCATTCAATCCATGCTCCCGAGTCTGCTTGGCAATCAGGTAGCGCTGGGCAATCTGAACTTTTTCCTCTTCGGTATATCCGGGAATACTGATAATTTCCATGCGGTCACGCAGCGGTCTGGGAATATTATGCATCACATTCGCAGTAACCACCCAAAGTACCCCGGACAAATCAAAGGGAAGTTCCACATAATGATCACTAAACGTGTTATTCTGTTCCGGATCCAATACTTCCAATAAGGCGGAAGAAGGATCCCCACGGAAGTCGGCACTCATCTTGTCGACTTCGTCAAGCAAAAACACTGGGTTTTTTGATCCGGCATTCCGTATCCCCTGAATGATCCGCCCCGGCAATGCGCCGACATAAGTGCGACGGTGACCGCGTATCTCCGCTTCATCCCGTACCCCTCCCAAGGACACCCGGACAAAATTTCGTCCCATAGACCGGGCGATAGAACGGGCCAGAGAGGTTTTCCCCACTCCGGGCGGTCCCACCAGGCAGAGAATCGGCCCCTTCATTTTTGCCGTAAGTTTACGAATAGACAAGTATTCCAAAATCCGCTCTTTTACCTTTTCCAAGCCATAATGATCATCGTCCAGGATGGTTTCAGCCACTCCCACATCCAGGTTATCGACAGTTTCTTTCGCCCATGGCAGCGCCAGGAGCCAGTCCAAATACGTGCGGATTACCGCACTTTCTGCCGCCATAAGCGGCATTTTTTCCAGCCGGTCGATCTCTTTATTAATCTTTTCCGCCACTTCTTTGGAAAGTTCCCGTTCTTTCGCTTTGCTGCGATATTCTTCCACTTCCGTTGTCCGGTCGTCTTTATCTCCCAGTTCTTTTTGAATGGCTTTCAACTGTTCCCGCAAATAATATTCTTTTTGGGTTTTTTCCATTTGTTTGCGCACCCGCACATTGATCTTCTTCTCCAGTTCGAGAATTTCCATTTCCCGCCCCAGAATTTCGCATAATTTTTCCAATCTGTCTTTCACATCAATGGCATCCAGCAAGGCTTGCTTATCCTCGATTTTAAGGGCCAAATGACTGGCGATGAGATCGGTCAAACGCCCCGGTTCTTCTACAACGACCACTGAAACCAATGTCTCCGGTGGGATTTTTTTACTCAGTTTCACCCATTGTTCAAACTGATGAATAGCTGTCCTGGTTAAGGCTTCAATTTCAGGAGTTTTTGCCCCTGTCTCGTCAAACTGATCAATTTCTGCCTTATAAAAGGGTTCCAGCGCAACGTAATCAACGATCTTGGCGCGATAGAGGCCTTCTACCAGCACCCGGATGGTGCCGCCGGGAAGTTTTAACAGCTGTTTGATTTCAGCAACAGTTCCTACCTGAAAGATTTCGTCCTCCCCCGGCGCATCATTTTGCGCATCTTTTTGCGCTGCCAGCATAATCAGCCGGTCATGAACCATCGCCTCCTCCAGCGCGCTAATGGATTTTTCCCTTCCCACATCAAGATGAATAATCATATATGGAAATACTAAAATGCCTCTTAACGGCAGTAGTGGTATAGTGCGTTTGTTATTTGCCATTCATTTACAGCCTCCTGTTTACCTGATCTGTTTCTATTTTCAGCTTCTACCATTATAAATATTCTTACACAATGTTCAAAATCCTTTTTACGCCGCTGTTTATACAGAAAAAAGGCGAGATCGTTCCCCGCCTGTCTCATGCCAATAACTGCTGTTATTGGCATGAGCAGCATAACGCTCTCGCTTTTTAACCAGCTGATTTCATCTTGCTATTCCCGGAAAGCTAAAGAACCGCTGCCTCCCGCTATCAACTGTCTTACATCGTCACCCCGGCGGCCGCCAAAATATCGTTCTGATTTTTCACGACTTCCAGGTGGACTCCATCGCCCATTTTGAGTAAGGAATGCTGCAACGCCTCCTCAATGGTGTCAATCGGAATGACTTCGACATCCATCGTGCGATAATTTTCCTGCCAGTTCTCTCTGGGAATGAGTACCCGCTTAGCCCCCGCCTGCCTGGCCGCCGCTATCTTGGCATTTACACCACCGACAGGTTTTACCAGCCCTCGGATCGATAGTTCACCGGTCATGGCAATCTGATTATCAATAGGGAGGCCGGAAACCGCAGAATAAACCGATACTGCAACCGTGATGCCGGCTGATGGTCCGTCAATGGGGCCGCTGCCGGGGAAATTGACGTGAATGTCATATTTATGCGGATCAATCCTAAACCGGTTGGACAAAACCGTCAGGACATTGTCCATTGAGCCCTTTGCCATGCTTTTGCGCCGCATAGTTCGCCCCGGCATGCCAATCTCTTCTTCATCAACTACCCCGGTAACCGTCAGTTTTCCAGTGCCATATGCATTGGCAGCAGCAGAAACTTCAACCTCCATAATGGTGCCGATATTGGCCCCATATACTGCCAGTCCATTGGCAAATCCCACCTGGGGCTTTGCTGAAATCTTTTTTTCGGGACGGGGATTATACTGGCCGAAATTCACTACCCATTCGATATCGGTGCCGGTAATCAACTGGCGGTGCTCATTCAGAACAATGCCGGCGGCAATCTGAATGATATTCACCGCATCCCGGCCATTGCCCGCATAGCTTTTAATTACCCCTACCGCACTGCTCTCTATAGTAAAATTTATTTTTTCTACCGCATTCATGGCGACAATGGCAATCTCCTCCGGCAGCAAGGGCCGGAAAAAAATTTCCACGCAACGGGAACGAATAGCCGGCGGTATGTCCTGGGGCATTCGGGTCGTTGCGCCTACCAACCGGAAATCAGCCGGTAATCCGTTTTGAAACATATCATGAATATGGCTGGGAATGTTAGTATCTTCGCTGTTATAATAGGAACTTTCCAGAAATACCCGGCGATCTTCCAGAACTTTCAGCAGCTTATTCATCTGAATATGATGAAGTTCGCCGATCTCGTCAATAAACAGGAGCCCGCCATGAGCTTTTGTCACCGCCCCCGGTTTAGGTTGAGGAATCCCCGCTATACCGAAAGAACCTGCCCCCTGATAAATCGGATCATGCACAGTCCCGATCAGCGGATCGGCAATACCCCGCTCATCAAACCGGGCTGTTGTGGCATCCATTTCAATAAACTTGGCAGCCTGCCCAAAGGGTGATAAGGGATTTCGTCGAGCTTCCGCCAAAATCAGACGGGCCGCCGCCGTTTTTCCGACTCCGGGAGGACCGTATATCAGCACATGCTGTGGATTGGGTCCGCAGAGGGCGGCACGCAGCGCTTTCAACCCTTCATCCTGCCCGATAATTTCGGCAAAGGATCCTGGCCGGGTCTTTTCTGCCAATGGCTCCGTCAGGGAAATCTCCCGCAGTTTTTTCAACTTCTCCATTTCTTTTTGGGACTCTCGCTCCACCGCTACCCGATTTCCTTGCTGGGACTTAAGGAGATTCCAGAAATACATGCCGATTACAACCGCAAAAAAGAACTGAATGACTGTAATAATATTAACAGCATAATCCACTTCGCCGCGAATCCTCCTTTCCCCCGCTTCTTTTTCCCAGCCTGAATAGCCCGATGATACCTGAGAAATATGTATGCATAACGTCAATCGTGCTTTTCAGACATAAGAATTTGCTAATTTTAGTATAGGCAAAGGGTATGATTTTATCCTGGCAAAAACCGGAACTCAATTGCTTACATGGACATTTTAGAAGATTATTTGCTATTTTTGACGAAAAATAAAAAGCAGAAGAGTTTTTCTCTCCTCTGCTTTCTATTTTAAGCGGATTCTTCTTTTTTCTTACTTTTCCGATCCATAGTAACCAGTATTGGTTCTTCTTTACTCAAGACAACATCCCTGGTAACCGTACATTTGGCAACATCGGTACGGGAAGGCACTTCATACATCACATTGCGCATAATGCCTTCAATAATAGCCCGTAACCCCCGGGCACCCGTATTACGCTTCAAGGCTTCATTGGCAATGGCCTTAAGGGCATCTTCCTTAAATTCCAGCTGAACATTATCCAGCTCGAGAAATTTCTGATATTGCTTGATTAACGCATTTTTTGGTTCCAGCAGAATGCGGATCAATGCCGGTTCATCCAAAGCATCCAAAGTTACAACTACCGGCAGCCGACCGACAAATTCAGGAATCAAACCGAATTTCAATAAATCCTCCGGTAAAATCTTTCGTAGAATTTCACCGACGTTTTTCTTTTCTTTGCTGGGAATATCCGCACCAAATCCTAATGTCTTTTTGCCGGTACGTCCGCTAATGATCTTATCAATTCCATCAAAAGCGCCGCCGCAAATAAACAATATATTCGTGGTATCAATTTGAATGAATTCCTGATGGGGATGCTTGCGTCCTCCCTGAGGCGGCACACTGGCTACCGTTCCTTCAAGAATCTTCAGCAGCGCCTGCTGGACTCCCTCACCGGATACATCCCGGGTAATGGATGGATTTTCCGACTTACGGGCAATCTTGTCGATTTCATCAATATAGACAATGCCTTTTTCTGCCTTCTCCACATCGTAATCGGCAGCCTGGA
This sequence comes from Veillonellales bacterium, assembly GCA_039680175.1. NCBI lineage: Bacteria > Bacillati > Bacillota > Negativicutes > Veillonellales > Veillonellales bacterium. The sequence goes on from JBDKTO010000043.1 coordinate 18,536, forward strand.
TTAACTTCAGCAGAATATTTTCAACATCTTCGCCCACATACCCGGCTTCCGTAAGGGAAGTGGCATCGGCAATGGCAAAAGGAACATTTAAAATTTTCGCCAAAGTTTGAGCCAGCAGTGTTTTGCCGCTGCCGGTCGGTCCCAGCATAACAATATTAGACTTTTGGAGCTCGACATCGTCCATTTTATTAGCCATGTTAATCCGTTTATAATGATTATATACTGCCACTGACAACGTCTTTTTAGCTTCTTCCTGACCGATGACATACTGGTCAAGAATATCCTTAATTTCCTTTGGCTTTAAAACGTCGCGGAGTTCTACGTCAATATCCTCGCTTAATTCTTCTTCAATAATTTCATTGCACAGCTCAATGCATTCATCGCAAATATATACTCCCGGCCCGGCAACCAGTTTTTTCACCTGTTCCTGCAGTTTGCCGCAAAAGGAGCATTTCAGTTGTCCCTTATCGTCCCCAAACTTCAACATTGTATCACCTCTCTATTTGGGAGTTTCCTTACTGCGTTCACCCCGAACAACCACCGAATCAATAATGCCATATTCTTTGGCCTGCTCGCTGGACATAAAGAAATCCCGCTCGGTATCGCGCTGAATTGTTTCCAAAGGCTGACCGGTATGGCGAATCAATATCTCATTGCCCACTTCCCTCAGTCGCAGAATTTCCCGGGCATGAATCTCAATATCGGTAGCCTGCCCCTGAGCCCCGCCCAAAGGCTGATGAATCATAATCCGTGCATAAGGAAGAGCATAGCGCTTCCCCTTTGCTCCGGCAGTCAGCAAAAGTGCACCCATGCTGGCCGCCAGCCCCAGACAAATAGTAGAAACATCAGGTTTAATATACTGCATCGTATCATAAATAGCAAGTCCTGCTGTCACTACGCCTCCCGGACTATTGATATACAAATGGATATCCTTATCCGGATCTTCCGATTCCAAAAACAGCAACTGGGCGATCACCAAGTTTGCTACCGTATCATCAATGGGTCCTCCAATAAAAACAATACGATCCTTCAGCAGCCGCGAGTATATGTCATATGCCCGCTCTCCCCGGTTGGATTGCTCAACAACGATTGGTACAAAACTCATGAAAAACACCTCGGTTCTTTTTTATAAGCAAAGCAGAACACAGGAACAGGGATCCACTCTATATCAGCTTACGCTTGTTCTACACTGTCAATAATGGTTTGGGCAGCTTTTTTACGCAGTACGGAATCGACTAATGCACTCATATGACCCTGACTGCGAACGATTTTATCAACTTCTGCCGCTGAAGTTCCATAAGTCTCCGCCATTGCGGTGATTTCTCCCTGAATGTCCTCTTTAGCGGGCTCCAGCGCTTCGGCCTTGACGATAGCTTCAAGGACTAAGTCTGTTTTCACATTGATGGCCGCCGATTCACGGTAGTTTTTACGCAGCGTTTCGAGATCCATTTTAGCATATTCCAGGTATTGTTCCAGTTTCATTCCCCGGCTCTGCAAATTAATATCCATATCATTAATCATATTATTGATTCGGGTTTCTATCATAACATCAGGAATATCGACAGCTGCATTTTCAACTGCCTGTTTAATAGCATCATTGCGGAAATCCCGCTCCGATTTTTCTGCCGCAGCCTTTTCTAATTTATTCTTAATATCGTTCTTTAATTCCTCAACCGTGGCAAATTCGCTTACATCTTTCGCAAAATCATCATCCAGTTCAGGCAGTTCTTTCCGTTTTACATCCTGGATTTTCACCTTGAAAACAGCTTCCTTGCCAGCTAAATCGGCAGCATGATACTCTTCTGGGAAAGTCACCTTGACCTCCCGTTCCTCACCGGCTTTGGCGCCGATCAACTGTTCTTCAAAGCCGGGAATGAAGCTGCCGGAACCTAATTGCAGCGGGTAGCTCTTTCCCTCTCCGCCCTTGAAAGCCACACCGTCAATAAAGCCTTCAAAGTCGATAATGGCAAAATCGTCATTCGCCAATGCGGCATCTTCCACGACAACCATTTTTGCCTGACGGTTTCGCATATTTTCCAGTTCGGCATCAACCTGTTCATCTGTTACTTCGACAGCCGCTTTTGTTATTTTTAATCCCTTATAATCGCCGAGAGTCACATCTGGCTTCACCGTTACAGTTGCTTTAAAAACCAACGGTTTATCTTCTTCCAAAGTCACTACATCAATTTCCGGCCGGCTGACCGGTTCAAGTTTTTGTTCAGCCAATGCCTGCCCATACGCTTCCGGAGCAATAATCTCAAAAGCTTCATCTAGCAAAGCCGGTTTGCCAACCCGCATTTCCAAAATTTTGCGAGGCACCTTGCCTTTTCTAAATCCAGGAATATTGATTTTGCCGGCCAATTTATGATACGCCTTATCCATTGCTTTTGCTACTTCTGTCTGTGGTATTTCCATTTCCAGAACTACTTTATGCTTGTCTATTCTTGCCGTCGTTACTTTCATCGATGTTACAGCCTCCCTATGTAATTGCTTTCTAAAAATTTCGACATTGCTCGTCTGCCAATAGCATTGCCATTTGGGGCATAAACTTCCCACTCTGCTCAATTATTTTATTTCAGGTTTTTGCAATCTTTAGCATGTCATGCGCTATATCATATCATAATTGTATAACAAAAACAAGATATATGCAAAAAACCCAGCAGTCTCTCTGCTGGTATTTATCATATAAATGGAGCGGAAAACGAGATTCGAACTCGCGACCCCCGCCTTGGCAAGGCGATGCTCTACCACTGAGCTACTTCCGCAATAGTATGTTGACGCCAAATATCACAACGAAATTTATTATACAGGTCCTTCGGGGTGTTGTCAATACCTTTATGCCGAAAAGCTCACACACCAATGGGAGTTTTTCATAGTATGTAGCAGGCCCAAAATAAGGGGGGATTTTATGTTTTATCGCTTACATCATGACTGCCGATTGGTTAAGGGAGCTTCCCGGGGGGCGATTTATGACTTGCAGTCCGGTAAGGTATACTCCATTAACCGCGGCGCCCGGGAAATTCTGTCTGCCTGCCAGGAACACCCTTTGGCAGCTGTAGTAGATAGCAATAACCCGGATAACGAGTGTTATCTAAAATTTCTGGATCGTCTGACGGCCAAAAAAATCGGTGCCTTATATACCTACGAACCGGAAATAAAAACAACAGCACTTCCTGCCGCCCCGGTTACACTTGATTTTCTCTGGCTTGAGCTTACTGCAAACTGCAATAATCGCTGTCTCCACTGTTATGCCACAAGCGGACCGTGCCAGCAGGAAGCCGACCTTGTTCCCCACGAGCGTTGGCTGCAGCTCATTACCGAAGCCCGTCAGGCCGGCGCAACTGCCCTCCAATTGATTGGCGGAGAACCGCTTATGTATAAAAAATGGCAGGAATTAGTATTGAAGGCGGAAACGGAAGGTTTCAATTTTATTGAGATCTTCACCAATGCTACTTTAATTGACGATACTTGCGTCGCTTTTTTGCAGCAGCATCATGTTAATGTCGCTACAACAATATACGCCGACAACGCTGATATCCATGACCGGATAACACAGCACCCCGGCAGTTTTGATAAAACCATGGCAGCAATCAAAAAAATACTGGCAGCCGACATTCCGCTGCGCATCGCTTCAATTATCATGAAAACAAACGAACAGCAGGCAGATAATATTATGAAGCTTTGTGAAAAGCTGGGAGTTGAAATCACTCCTCCCGATGTTGTCCGACCGACCGGCAGAGGTGACGATCGAACTTTACTGCCTGAGCACTATGCAAGACCGCCTATCAAACCGCCCTTCCATACTGACGCCGAATCCTTCACCAAAGCGCAGCAATACCACAGCTGCCTGGCCGGAAAAATTGCCGTTACGGCCGATGGCAATATAATCCCCTGTATTTTCGCCCGCAGCCAGATGTGCGGCAATATAATTACTTCTTCCCTGGCGGAAATATTAAACGGGACGCCTTTGCAGCAATGTTGGTATACTACGAAAGATCAGGTGGAAAAATGCAGGGACTGTGAATATCGCTATGCCTGCGCCGACTGCCGTCCCTTAGCCCAGGGCAGTGACCCGCAAAAAAATTGGCTTGCTTGCTCCTGCGGCTGTAACTATAATCCTTATACCGGAATTTGGGAATAAAAGAAAAAAATCTAAAATTCAACGAAAGAGGGCAAAAAAATCCGCAATCCCATGCAACTAGAATATTTTACCTCATTCCATGACCAGCGAGGCTTTTCAATAGCATTTTTCAGCTTTAATTTCGGCTTTTCTTCTACCACCATTGGAGTATAATTGTGTCTGACACAATATAACAGCCTAATTCGTGATAAACGAAACGGAGGACCCACGTTTTGGGGTTAATTTCGCTCTTAATGCGAAAGGAATGTTTCTCTTGACATTCTACCCGTCAGCTAACTTCGTCGGCTAAAACAAGGGGCCTAAGACCGCCCAGCGGTCTTATTTTCTTTTTTACGCTTATATTCATAAAAACCCCTTTGGGTAAACTATCTACACACAATACTGGAGGTCAAAAAATTATGATGCGGTTGGTTAGGCGGCTGCTGATTGGCAGACCGCTGCGCAATCAAGAAATGGCCCATGAAAAAATGCCGAAATGGAAAGCGTTGTCAATTTTTTCCTCAGATGCTCTTTCTTCCGTCGGCTATGGCCCGGAACAAATCGCCATTACGTTAGCCGTTCCCGGATTATTTGCCTATGGGTATTTTACCCATGCAGCTATTGCAATCTTATTGCTGCTTGCCATTATCACTATTTCTTACGTGCAGGTGGCAAAAGCCAATCCCGGCGGCGGTGGTTCCTACTCGGTAGCTATCCATAATCTTGGCGAGCTGCCGGCTCTGACTGCCGGAGCTTCTCTGTTCGCTGATTATACTTTAACAGTTGCCGTTAGTATTTCTTCCGGCACCGAGGCGCTAATCTCCGCCTTCCCCGAGTTGGTTCCCTATGAAGTCATGATCGACTTGATTGTTCTCTTTGCTATTTTAATGTTAATCAACTTGCGTGGTGTCAGAGAATCTTCCAATGTGTTTGCCTTGCCTACCTATACCTTTATTTTTGGTATTCTGGCCCTTATCGGAGCAGGGCTTTATCAGACCTTTACCCAGGCCGCTCCTATTATCCCCCCGGCATCCATGGTTAAACAAAACTTAGACTGGACGATGCTGTTTCTGGTACTGCGAGCCTTTTCTTCCGGCTGCAGTTCCATGACCGGAATAGAAGCCATCTCGAATGGTGTACCCATGTTCAAAGAACCGCAGGTTCGTAATGCCGCTCTCACAACATACTTGATGTCCACTATTCTGGCCGTCATGTTTGCCGGTATCTCTTTTCTGATTATACACTTCCATCTCATGCCCATGGAAACGGATACCATGTTGTCGCAACTGGCGGAATCCACCTTTGGACGCAATTGGTTTTATTATTACATTCAAATGACTACCATGCTGGTTTTATATTTAGCGGCCAATACTTCCTATAACGGACTCCCCCCCCTGATGTCGCTTATGGCCCGTGATGGCTATCTGCCCCGGTATCTGGGAACGAGAGGTGAACGTCTTAGCTTTTCCAATGGAATTATCCTGCTGAGCATTATGGCCGGCATATTAATCTACAGTTTTAACGGCAATACCGAGCACCTAATTTCACTGTATGCCATCGGAGTTTTTCTCTCCTTTACCATTGCCCAAACCGGCATGGTCGTCCATTGGCGGAAGGAACGAGGGCCAGGCTGGATCCTGCGATCTGCCATTAACAGCATCGGCGCCATCGTTACCGGTGTTGTTGTCCTGGTAATCGCCACAACCAAATTTTTCTACGGTGCCTGGATAATATTACTATTTATCCCGTTTATGATTTATATCTTTAAAAAAATCCGGTCCCATTATACCGATATGGCCGATCAGCTGCATCTGCCGGCTGAACAGCTGAACCCTAAGATTTCGACCACACTTCGAACCGGGAAAAACCTGGTTATCGTACCGATTTCCAGTCCCACCAGCGTTGTGGCTGAAACTCTCAAATATGCGAAATCCATCAGCAAGGACATTATTGCGCTGCATATTGCTACCGACGAAGAAATCGGTCATAAAGTAGAAGAAAAATGGCTGTGCTGGAATCCCGGCATTCGGCTGGTTACCGTCTATTCACCCTACCGTCTTGTGGTTCAGCCGCTTATTGACTATATCGGCGAGCTGGAAAAAGAAAGACAACCGGAAGATTATATCACAGTGCTGATTGCCGAATTTGAAACCCGTAAATGGTGGCACCGCCTCTTGCATAATCAAACCGGCTGGATTTTGCGAACCCTGCTTATATTAAAGGAAAATGTTATTGTAACAACCGTTCCCTTCCATTTAAAAAGATAACCGCCATTGCTCCTTCAGCTATCGTCATAAAGTGGCTACGGAAAATTTGCTTTTTAGACAATGCTAGCCTTCTATTCTTTTAAAATCTAGTCCACTCCTACAATACGAAGCCCAGCAGTTTGCAAATTGACTAAGGAACCGTTTTGTATACAGACAACCGGTTGGGTAAAATATTTATTGCCGTCGTTAAAAGCGATAATCATCGCCTTTTGTCCATTGCTTAAGGCCACCTCGCTGCCCACAAGATATTCACGCATATTTTCGAGAAAAACCAGACCAAAATTTGGCTCCAGTCCTTGAAAAATTTGATCTGCTATAACATCCAAAGCCTCAAACGGCGTCACTTTGCGACGATATGCTCTGTCTGACGTCATCGCATCGTAAATATCCGCAATCGCAATAATCTTTGAATCAGTACGGATTTCATGCGCCGCAAGGCCGCAAGGATAGCCGCTGCCGTCCGTTCGCTCATGGTGCTGCAAAATAGTCAGCTTCACCTCCGTTGGAATCTGGGACGATTTTTTGACCAACTGATACCCTGTCCGGGGATGGCGCTTAATCACATCAAATTCAGCCGGTGAAAGGCGGCTCGGTTTATCCAGGATTGCTAACGGAACGGCCACCTTACCGATATCATGCAGCAATCCGGCTAAGATAATGTTCTTTAGATCTATTCGCCGGTAGCCGCACCATTTGCCCAAAACCCCGGCAACAACGGCAACATTTAAGGAATGCTGAAAGGTACTATTACTATGACAGCGTTCTTTATGTAAATAATCCAGAACGCCAACCGTATCGATTAAAAGGCTCACCCGCTGATCGGCAAGCTCCTGCATTTCGCTAATAGGAACTTCCTGAAATTTTTTAATATGCCGGAAGGCATTGGCAATGTCCTGAATGGTTTCCTGATATACCGTTAAAAACTCCGCCTCAGTCAGCGTAACACCGGCTGAGTTTTTCTTCCATTTCTCCTTTTCATCCTCAATACAAAGAAAAGGCACTCCCCAATTCCGGATTCTTCTGATTTGTGACTGAGTTAACTGAATACCTTGAGCCAGCAGCTTTAAAATACCCTCTCCCCTGATTACGTCCTTTCCCGCCACCATTCCGGGAGATAAATCCTTGCTAAAGATTATCTTCATAAACGCACACCTCCTGACTCAACCTGGGATATAGACTAATTACCCTCTGATTTCAACTGTGCCGTCAAGCAGGACAGGAATCGGGGGAAAAAAATGCAAGACCCACTACAGGTCTTGTACGAATCCATTCTATCCGACTGGACTTTGCAACCTGGCTATCATAGGCTTTCCGCCTCAGACCCATGGCTTTGCGTCCCTGCCTTTCGACAGGTTTGCCAACTGATCCCATTATGTAATATTTATACTGTAAATATGTAATTTGTCAAACCGATGATTTTATAGCTGTCGGCTACGCCAGTAATCCCATTAACTGATTCATGAAATCCGGAAACAGAGTTGATAACACTAACAGTATTGTTAGAACAATCAGCAATATTGTGAAGGACCAGGAAACCACATTATACCAAGGCGAGTTGGCATATCGGCCCATAATAGTCTTATTACTGGCAATCAAGACCATAAAAATCAGTATAGGCGGCAGCAGCACCCCGTTGACGACCTGAGATGTCAGCATAACATTATAGAGAGACAAATCCGGCCATAAAACCAATCCGGCTCCCACGATAATCAGCAAGGTATACAGGCCAAAAAACACCGGCGCTTCTTTAGACGTTTTGCTAACACCATGCTCAAACCCAAAGGCTTCGCAAACCGCGTAAGCCGTACTCAACGGCAGAATAAAGGCCGCCAGCATGGATGCCCCGAGAAGCCCGAAAGAAAACAGCATACTGGCATACTTGCCGGCCAGCGGTTCCAGTGCAAAGGCCGCATCCTTCGCCGTTTCAATGGAAATACCGTTGGAATACAGCGTTGCCGCCGTTGCCACAATGATGAAAAAAGCAATCAGCCAAGTAAAAAAGGCACCCATCATCACGTCCCAAAAGGTGAACCGATAGTCTTTCGCCGTAATTCCCTTATCCACCACCGACGCCTGAACATAAAACTGACCCCAGGGTGTGATTGTGGTTCCAATCACACCGATTGCCATCATCAAAAACTCTGCATCGCCGGAAAAAGTCGGGGTTACCGATGCGGTTAAAACTTGTTCCCAGGGAGGATTAACAATAATGCCGGATATTACATAACTCAAAAAAGTTGCACATAGCGCCAAAAAAATTTTTTCGATCCGGGAATAATCAGCTTTTAGCACCAGCCACCAAATCACCAGCGACATGATAGGTACGGAAATATATTTGCTTACGCCGAAAATTTCAAAACTGGTCGCGATCCCGGAAAACTCGGAAGCTGTCGTACCAATATTAGCGATTAATAACACACTCATAGCAAAAAAAGTCCATTTTACACCAAACAGTTCGCGAATCAAATCCGACAATCCCTGCCCGGTAACCGCCCCCGTCCGGGCCGAAATTTCCTGAGCAATGGCCAGACAAACACTGCTGACAAACATGGTAAAGAGCAAAGCATAGCCATATTTTGCCCCGGCAGCGGCATAGGTGGCAATGCCGCCTGCATCATTATCGGCAAAAGCCGTCACAATGCCCGGACCCATGACAGCCAAAAACAGCCCGAGACGGTTGCGCATATTCTTGAGCATAGTCATATGCTACCGCCCCCTTCCGGCCATCTTGCTGAGGGCAAACCATGAATACGTATCCAGCTTACCGCGTTCCGGCAGCATAATATCCAAGACATCATCAACCGTAACGATACCCAGCATCGCATTTTCCTCATCCACAACCGGAACAGCCAAAAGTCCGTATTTATTGATAACATCGGCAACCCTGTGGTAGTCGTCCTGAGCCTGTACCACCGCTACTTTCATATGCATCAATTCCTGCAGCATACTTTGGGGCGCAGCCACAATCAATTCCCGCAAAGATAATACTCCCTGCAATTCTTTTCCTTCTTCGCCCACATACAAGTAGTAAATGGTCTCCGCCTCCGGCGCCAATTTTCGCAGTTGATTAATTGCCTCTTCGGCTGTAATATGAGGCGAGAGCAAGATAAATTCCGTCGTCATTAAAGCTCCGGCCGTACCTTCTTCATACTGCATTAATTCCCGGACATCATCAGCGTCGTCGGCTTCCATCAGCTTCAGCAAACCCTCCGATTTTTTTGCTGACAATTCGCCCAGAATATCGGCAGCCTCATCCGGCGGCATTTCCTCCAGGAAGTCAGATGCCCGCTGTTCATCCATTTGCTCAATGATTTCAACTTGTGTATCCAATTCCATTTCTGCCAGAGCATCAATGGCCTGCTGATCATCCAAATTCTCAATAAAGTCCGCACGTCGCTTGTAATCCATTTCCTCCAGCAAATCGGCAACATCAGCCGGGTGAAGTTCATTTAACTGCTGCCGCTCCCGATTCAACTGCAGATTGGAATTCCAGCTTTCCAGCGGTTTAATATACTGCCAGCCAAGCAGATTCTGCTTATAGCTTTTAAACAAAAATTCCAGGCCAAGCCGCCGGAACAACCCTCTTACGCCAATATCCACCGCCACTAATACCATGCGCTGACGTTTATCCTGAGCAATCCAAGATAAGGTGATATCATTGACCCGAACCATGCGGGAACCTTTTAAATCAATAATTTGCTTATCCAGCAGCCATTTACTGATATAAATGTCACTTTCCCGCAATGGAACAGTCCTCTCGACAAAGAACTGTCCGGACAACTGAACTTTCTGCCTATCGCACTGTCCAACCTGCTCAATGGGGATCAATTCATGGATTTTTTTTGCATATTTAACGCCAACTACCTGAGGATAAGCGCCATCCCAATTGACTGCCATATCCTTTACCTTGCCAATACGCTGCCCCATAGTATCATAAATCGGCTTTCCCAGAAGCTGGCTGAAATAAAATTCGCCTAAAACCTTTACCCCATTCACCACTACTCCTCCTTATTATCCCGGAATCCGTCTGCTGCTAACAGCCATGCCGACCATCCCGGAAATATATTCACACTGCATAAACTGCCCTCAGGACCGGAATCCATCAAACCACCTCCCATTTTATACCGGTATCTTTCCCGGAATTTTCATCTAAAATTTACAGACACAACAAAAAGGCCTTCTATTCTTCACAGAAGGTCTTTGCATGCCGCATACTGTTCGGACCTCCCACTCGTTGAGCTTTGGCACTGCATAACGTAGAGTATGGAACCGTCCCTCAGCCACCTTAAGTAAAACCTTAATCCGGTAATACCTGTTCTACCCATTGGCGTCTTTCGACGTTTCCGGGCAGTGGCCTGTGTTCACGCAGGAGCCTCACCTAACAGAGATGTATTGATTTCTTTTTATTATATGCCACCAAACCTGATTTAGTCAATAAATCCTGAATTTCTTAACAAAAATTTTACTCTAGCTGACCTTTCAATGTTCTCCGCCAAGAATGGCGCCAACAATTACACCGGCAAAGAAACTGTCAAATCCTTCGTCACCATTGTCATGATGCCAATGATACCAATCTCTCCATTCATGCGCATGTCTTTCCTGCCAATCCCGATCACCATCATGTTCGTGCCATTCCCGATCATGCCCCCTCCATTCCCGGTCATGATCTCTCCATTGTTTATCATGATTCTCCCCCCATCGTTGATCATGATCAGCCCAATGCGGACCATGTTCCGGGGGCGCAAACTGAGGATCGCGATGTGGATAAGCATATACTCCTGAAGCCCCTATCCCACTAAATAGAAATGCTGCTAACACTAGAGTACCCAGTGCCTTTTTCATGTTAAATCCCCCCTCTATTTCTTGTTTTTATTGTAATTGGTAAATGTGACAAATTTATGACGAAAATCTCCTGAATAAATAAAAGCTCTTCCCCCCGATATCTCGATAGAAGATTACATTAATTCCGAAATTCTAGGCATTACTATGGGACGAATTCTTTAAATAAAGGGATATTTTACCCGCACAAACAGGCAAAAGTTCAAAAAACAATTAGGAACTCTTCCCGCGCGTTTTACGTAAAATATACTAAAACGGAAAGGAGAATATTATTATGTGGCGTAATTATGTTATAGGCTATAATGGACCTGGCGGCTACTGCAATTGTTACAAATACCAAGGTGGCGCTACTTGCCATTGTTACGGTGGAGGAGGCTATGGTTACCATCCTTGGTACCATCCCTGGTACCATCCCTGGTATGGTTACGGTTGGCATCAACCGCACTGGTATGGCTATGGATGGCAACCGCATAGCCCCAGACCTCGTCGTCCCGGATATATGTATTAGTTATTAAATAAATCTGACGCCGCCTTAGGCAATAAAGATACTTTGCGGGGAGACAGCTGGTTTGCGCCGTCTCTTATTCTGAAAGCCGTCCCGTCCGGCCCAAGACAGTGTCAGCGGCCGGATCACGGGGCACAACAGTTCCCATAATTCAAGCGAAACCAGCTGCGGCGCAGCAAGCTCCCTATTCATGCAAAAAAGCCTCCAAGGATAAAATCCCTGGAAGCCTTATATTACAATGGTGCGGGAGACAGGAATTGAACCTGCACGCCTTGCGGCGCTAGATCCTAAGTCTAGTGCGTCTGCCAGTTCCGCCACTCCCGCAATATAAACAAATGGTGACCCACGTTGGATTCGAACCAACGACACCCTGATTAAAAGTCAGGTGCTCTACCAACTGAGCTAGTAGGTCATAATTAATGGCTGGGGCGGCTGGATTCGAACCAACGCATGCAGGAGTCAAAGTCCTGTGCCTTACCGACTTGGCTACGCCCCAACATAAAAATAAATATGCAATTGAAAATTTGGGGTGACTGGAGGGTCTCGAACCCTCGAATACCGGAGCCACAATCCGGCGTGTTAACCGCTTCACCACAGCCACCATATGTTTTCTTGCCTGCGACACAAATTATTGTATCATAGCCTTAGTTTTATGTCAAGCATTGAAACACACAACAAATAGTAGAATATTACTTTTGACCGGTTAATAAAAAGCCGGCTATATGAATTAAATCTGTGAGTAGAAACCGAAAAACTTCTCAAATAGGATGAATGATCTATTATGAGAGGTTTTGATATATCTGAAAGCAATACTGTACAAAAGACAAGAATATACTTGTATTTATAGTTTACCTGGTATACAATATATTTATAAAGAAAAACTGCACCATTTATCAGCTAAAAAGGAGTTTTAGAATGGGTAACCAGAGCGAGAGTGTAATTGAAATCATGACGCGCATTATTAATAAAGCATCCTCTCTCATGACAGAACCGCGTCATTTTGGGAGCGAAGCTGTGCTGTATGCCTCCGAAATTCACATGCTGGATGTCATCGGCAGAAACCCTGGAATTAACGTAACAGAAATCGCCGATAAGCTTGGCATTACAAAAGGAGCCGTCCCGAAAATAATTCGCAAACTCATGGAGAAAGAGCTAATTTGCCGCTACCAAATAAAAGACAATAAAAAAATGGTCCTGTTTAACCTTACCGACAAAGGGCGTATTGCTTATCAATGTCATATAGGGTGGCACCAAAAATTTGACAATGGCATTATCAAAAAACTCGATTCCCTGGATGAGTCCAACCTTCTTTTTTTACATGCCATTATGACTGATATTGAACAATATATCGATAAAATAAAAAATGCACCATAACCATAACAATAGCACCAAAGTGTTTACTTAGTAAACACTTTGGTATTTCTTAACCTCAGGTAAAATTAACCTGCTGCTATTGCGGCTATACCATTGTTTATTTTCCCTTTAAAGTTTACCAGGTAAACTTTATGAATCTTACATTGAATATGAGGAGTGATAAAAATATGTCGGAAACAAAACAAACGAAACGCAAATTCATTATTGCTGCAGGGATTTTCTTTTTACTTGTCGGTCTTGCCGGCGGCGGATGGTGGTGGTATCAATCCACAAGAATGGTAAGTACCGACGACGCCAGAGTCAGCGGTACTATTGTCAGCATCAGTCCCAAAATTTCCGGCCGCATCGCTGAAGTTTTGGTAAAAGAAGGCGATACGGTAAAAGCCGGCCAAGTGCTTGCCAAAATCGATGTACGGGATGCCGCTGTGCAAAAAAACCAGGCCGAGGCAGCACTGGTCGCAGCTAAAGCTAAGTCTGATGCCATAGTAGCCGGTTCTCGCCCGCAGGAAATTGCACAAGCCCGCGCCGGGGTCGACCAGGCATCGGCCAGTGCAGCTCAGGCCTTGGCCAGTTTACAAAATTCGGAAAAATACTATCAGCGTATGAGTAAACTCTATGAGGACGGAGCCATCAGCGCCACGCAAAGAGATAATGCCGAAACTGCGTATTTAGTGGCTAAACAGGCTTGGAACGCCTCCCAGGATGCTACCAACGGCGCCGGACAAAAATTGGATTTGCTTGCTACCGGTTCCCGCGAAGAAGACATCCGCGCTGCAGCAGCTCAGGTAAAGCAGGCCGAAGCGATTTTAGAAGCGGCCAACCTCACTAATGAATATACCGAAATTATCTCCCCCGTAGATGGCGTAATTGCGCAGAAAAATGTTAACGCCGGCGAAGTAGTTTCAGCCGGACAAAATTTGTTTTCCGTCGTCAACAGCAATGACCTGTGGTTGAATGCCCGCATTGAGGAAACCAAAATTGGCAAAATCAAATTGAATCAAACCGCAGACTATACGATCGACGGCTATCCGGGGCGTACTTTTACCGGTAAAGTTTATGAGATCGGCATTGCCACCAATTCAACCTTTGCCCTGATCCCTACGGAAAATACCTCTGGCAATTTTACTAAAGTTACCCAGCGTATCCCGATAAAGGTTACGTTACCGGAAACCAGCGGTATTGTTTTTCGTCCCGGCATGCAGGCCTTGATTGATATTCATCTGCAATAGCCGAATCGAGGAGGAAAATGATGATTATACCGCGGCTGACAATAAAAAAAGAAATTTACAAGTGGGTGGCTCTCGGCGTTACACTGATCGGTGGCTTTATGAGTACTCTGGATACAAGCATTATCAATGTTGCCGTACCTAAAATGATGGCGGCTTTCGCCGTGGGTACCGAAGACGCGCAATGGATTTTGACTGCTTACATGCTGACTATGGGCATTCTCCAGCCTGCCAGCGGTTACTTATGCAATTCATTCGGTACTCGCCGAATGTATTTACTGAGTATATTTGTTTTCACCGTTGGATCTCTACTTTGCAGTCTGGCCTGGAGTAATGACAGTATGATTGCATTCCGGATAATTCAGGCACTCGGCGGCGGGTTAATTCTTCCTATCAGCATGTCCATTGTCCTTCAGGAGTTTTCTTCCGCCGAACGCAATCTGGCCATGGGGATCTGGGGCATTTGCGTGGCCGTCGCCCCGGCAATCGGCCCGACACTGGGCGGGTACCTGATTGACGAATGGAGCTGGCACTATATTTTTACCATTAATGTTCCCATTGGCCTGCTTGGTTATTTACTGGCCGACCTGACTCTAAAAGAAAGCCCGACCAGACCTGATACAAAATTTGATTTTTGCGGCTTTATTTTTTGTGCAACCGGCCTGTTTTGCCTGCTGCTGGCATTAAGTAAAGGAGTGGATAAAGGCTGGGATTCTTTCTATATTATTAGTCTTTTATATACGGCTTTTGCCACATTGACGCTCTTTGTGCTTATCGAACTGAACAGGGATGATCCCATGCTGGACTTATCTCTGTTACGCGACTGGAACTTTGTCTTAGGCAATGTTTTTAGTTTCATTAATTACACGATCTTATTAGGCAGTTTATTTCTAATCCCCCTCTTTTCCCAAAACATTCTCGGCTATACCGCTTACGAGACAGGCCTGCTGTTGCTGCCTGCAGGTCTTATCAGTGGAGCACTCATGCCGGCAGCCGCCAAAATCGCCGATAAAATCGGGACAAAACCGATTGTCATCGTTGCCTCCTTGTTTGCCATAGGCGGGACATTTCCCCTGATGTTTCTTGATCTTGACACCAGCCCCGGTTATGTCCTTTTTATCCAACTATTTCGCGGCATCTTTGTCGGCTCCTCGATTATCACGGTCACTGTTCTCAGTATGAGCCGAGTTCCCCGGGATAAAATCAGTCAGGCTTCGGCAATCAATAATACCGTGCGGCAGGTCAGCGGTTCTTTTGGATTGGCTGTCTTATCGACGGTTCTGCAAAACCGCCAGATCTATCATCTGGATCATATTGCTTCCCATATCAATATCGCCTCAAAATCAACCCAGGATCTAATAACCTACGGAAAACATCTCTTTATGCAGCAGGGCAGTACGGAAGCCCTCGCTCATCAGCAGTCCTTAGCGTTAATTAACGGACTGGTCAAAAAGCAAACGACAATCTTTTCCTTTGATGATGCCTTCTGGGTCTTAGGTATATTTGCCGTATTATGTTTATTGGTATCTTTCCTGTTAAGACCCGTTCCGGTAGCTAAAAAATAAAACTTTTTAGCCCCGCTTATTTTTATTGACAACTATATCAAATAGCACACCTCTACTATTACATATTCACTGCATTTGTGAGATGGTACCAACTATGTATAGTCCCAAAGCATAATCCCTCGTTACTTTTCAGAAACCGTCATTTGCCCCTCCATCTTCTCGTCGCTCCTTTACATTCTTTGTAGAAGCATCGCTTGACAAATCGTTAACCTGGTGTACAATATGATCATCGAGGATCAAACATGATATTTTACTAACGACATGAGGTTAAAACAATGACGGAACAAAGAAAAGCAATGCTGGAATCTATTTTCAGATTGTCAAGGAAATTGTTTGAGGCAATGAAACAGCCAAATAAGTTTGGCACAGACAGACTCTTATACTCATCAGAAATTCATACCCTCGAAATGATTGGCAAACATCCAGGCATAACCGTGACCGAACTGGCAGACCGACAGGGTATTTCCAAAAGCGCCCTGCCAAAGCTTATCCATAAACTCATCGAAAAAGATCTGGTCTACCGTTATCAGGAAACCGGCAATAAAAAGAATATTTTTTTGGAATTGACGGACAAAGGCCGGCTTGCCGTTCAACATCACTTCAAATTTCACGAAACCTTTGACAGCGGCATTATGAAAAAAATTAACTCATTAACGCCTGAAGAATATTTGTTTCTCAGCGATATCCTGCAGGATTTGGAGCAGTATATCGACCACATGGAGCAGCAGGAATAAAAAAAATCGCTTTATAGTTTACCCTGTAGCCATATTAACTAACGAGATGTTTAGCAACAAATGCCGGCGAAATAAGCCTTCACCACCGGCATTCTTATTATTCTCCACCATCGTTCACCTGGTTAACTTTTTTAGAAAAATAAACTGTTTCGCATTAAAAGCCCTTCCTATCCGGCTTCCCCAACGACTTATTATCGAAGCCAAGCATGCACTTCACTATGCTCTGATGCCGAACGACAATATTCATTTCCTCTTAGCCAAAACCAATCTGGAGAAAGGAATATTTACTAGTGAGTACTTCTGAATTACGGGAAAAACTTGATGGAAAATATAAATTAACCCGTCAGAGAGAGATTATTTTTCATACTCTCAACAATTATGCAGGCCACCATCTTAGTGCCGAGGATATCTATAAAATTGTCCATGAGCAATATCCAAAAATCGGCCTGGCTACTGTCTACCGGACCCTGGAATTGTTCAGTACCCTGGCGGTTGTGCAAAAGCTTGATTGGGGCGATGGATGCCAGCGTTATGAACTGTACCCACTCCACCATCATCACCTGATTTGCAATGCCTGCGGCAAGGTTATTGAAATCAAAGGAAGCCTGGCGGATACATTGGATACCGCTATGGATGCTATGACGGATTTTTCAGTTCTGGATTATCGTCTGTATATATATGGATACTGTAAGGATTGTCAAGCCAAAGGAAACCACTCGGGTCTTCCCGAATCCCCTGATCAGAATACGACGTCACGCAGCAATGTTGTCTGATTGGCTCTTGCCCGTTCATTTTTCATTGCCTGTAGTAAAATCAATCGTTCACCTGGTGTACATTATGGCCACAAATAATCTACCCTGACATTTTATTAAGAATACGAAACTATCCATCGAGGTAACTTCCCTATAATAGCTAAAAATGTGATACTTCAGCAACAAGGATATCCTTGGCGATAGCGTTGCGACCGATATCCTTATCTTTCTAATTATAGTTTACCTGGTTAACGTTATTGCAAATCTCTGCCGCTTCAACCAGGCTTCTCTGTCAATGACTTATCTCTATTTTATTGCCGATCAATTGAGGGTGTTTAGTTGCTTTTTGCTATGTTTGCCTGCAATCAATCTTATTCTACTTACTTTTCTAAAGGAGGAAGCTTCCTGTGCCACAGCATGAACCCCTGCGTCAGCAAATCTTAACGATAGCCCTGACGGCTTTTAATCAGTATGGAACGAACGGAATGCTTCTCGTTCCCTTTCGTCGATCCCCCCTCTCGCTAGCTGAGTTATTGGACATGCTGTTGTTTGGCATCGCCCGGCGCGCACCGTAAATTTCTTCTGGAAAAACAGATTGTATACGATAAGGAGTGTTTCTATGTTCAACATGCGACTGAAGCTCAGCCGAAAAAAACGCTACTATGCCCTGGCCGCCTTAGCGGTAGGCTGCCTACTGGCCGGGATCATGGCAAAAACACATTTCGCAAAAGCACCTATAAAACCGGAAAGCCTTCCCGTGGTCCGCACCCAGCTCATTCAGGCAGCTAATACCGGACAGGGTTACACCTATGCGGGGGAAGTGCGCGGCCGCTATGAAAGCCAGCTGGCTTTCCAGGTCACCGGCAAAATCATCAAACGCAATGTGCAGCTAGGCAGTATAGTCAATGCCGGCGATGTGCTGATGCAGATGGATGCAAAAGACATTCAGCAGACGGTAAACAGTAATTCTGCCCAGGTATATTCCGCCCAATCACAACTTAGACTGGCGGAAAGCAATTTGAGCCGCTACCGGCAATTACTGGACAGCGGTGCGATCAGCCATGCTCAGTATGACCAGTACGTCAATGCCTATGATGCCGCGGCAGCAGCGGTGCAGCAGGCGGCAGCCCAATATACGCAGGGCGCCAATCAGCTGGATTACACTTTATTGACAGCCGATCAGTCAGGAGTTGTGTCGGCGATCACCGCTGAGGCCGGTCAGGTTGTCAGCGCCGGCCAGACGGTTGTTACCGTTGTCCAGGACGGAGAACGGGAAATCGAAATCAATGTACCCGAAAACCGGTTGGAAGAATTAAAAACCGCCGGACGGTTCCAGGTTACTTTCTGGGCCTTGCCTAACGTGACACTGAACGGCAAAGTGCGAGAAATCGCTCCCATGGCCGATCCGACGACGCGTACCTTCAAAGTACGCATCAGCTTACTCAATCCGCCGCCCTCTGTCAAGTTGGGTATGACGGCTACCGTTTCCCTAGCCGTTGGCGCTGACCAACCTGCATTTTCTATTCCACTGTCTGCACTCTATCAGACTGGTGATACGCCCGCGGTCTGGATTGTGAGCGACAATATCCTGACACTGCGCCCCATCCAAACCGGCTCTTTCGGTAATGGCACGATCCAAGTGCTGGCCGGACTGCAGACCGGTGACCGAATTGTCAGTGCCGGCGTTCATAAATTGGAAGAAGGGCAGAGGGTAAAAATAGCCGGTGATACCCTGTGAGCCATTTTAACCTTACCGCCTGGTCATTAAAGCACAAGCAATTCATTTATTTCTTTGTCGCCCTCTTCTTTGTGGCCGGTCTTTTCTCTTACAAGAACGTGGGACGCATGGAAGACCCGGATTTTGCCATTAAGCAAATGATTGTCAGCGTTTCCTGGTCAGGAGCCACCGCCAGCCAGATGGAAGAGCAGGTTACGGATAAAATTGAAAAGAAACTGCAGGACCTGCCTGGACTTGACTATTTAAAAAGTTACTCTACACCGGGACATACGGTGATTTACGTCAATCTCAAAGATCAGGTACCCGCCAAGGAGCTTCGGCCCAGATGGGTGGAAGCCCGCAATATGGTGAATGATATCAAAGGAACCTTCCCGGAAGGCGTTTCGGAACCTACCTTCAATGACCGGTTCGATGAAGTATACGGCGTAATCTATACGCTGACCGGTGATGGGTTTACCTACGAGGAAATGCGGGAAAAAGCCGAAAAAATCCGCCGCATTCTCTTAAGCGTTCCCAGCGTGAGCAAAGTCCAGCTCCTGGGGGTGCAAACCGAAAAAATCTACATTGAAATCGAAAATAGCAAACTGGCCCGTTTAGGTCTTGATCCGTCCGTAATTACCGCCGCTTTAAAGGAACAAAATGCCATGGCCGCCGCCGGTATGCTGGAAACGGCATCAGACAATGCCTACTTACGAATTACCGGGATGTTTGAAAATATGGAAGACATCCGCGCTACGCCCATTCAGGCTGGTAGCCGCACCTTCCGTCTGGGAGATATAGCCAGAGTGACTCGCGCCTACGCCGAACCATCCGACCCGAAAATGTTCTATAACGGTCAGCCGGCCATCGGCATTTCGCTGGCGATGGAACCCGGCGGCAACATTCTGACACTGGGTAAAAATCTTGATAGCACGCTCTCCCAAATAAAACAAGAACTGCCGGCCGGGCTGGAAATCAATCAAACTGTCAACCAGCCGAAAGTTGTGGAATCCTCCATCGGCGAATTTGTGGAATCCCTGGTCGAAGCGATCGTCATCGTCTTAATCGTAAGCTTTGCCAGTCTGGGTATGCGGTCCGGCGTGGTCGTGGCCCTAACCATTCCTTTGGTCATTGCCATTACCTTTACCTTAATGTACCTGACAGGTATCGCTCTGCAGAGCATATCGCTGGGGGCTCTCATCATTGCGCTAGGCTTGTTGGTCGATGATGCCATCATCGCCACTGAAATGATGAGCGTCAAGCTGGAGCAAGGCTGGAGCCGCTTTGACGCTGCTTGTTTTTCCTATACCTCTACCGCCTATCCCCGTTTGACCGGGGCGTTAATAACCTGCGCGGGCTTCATTCCCATCGGTTTCTCCAAAGGGCTTGCCGCCGAGTTTTGCGTCGATCTCTTTTGGGTTATATTCTTCGCCCTCATTGCTTCCTGGCTGATTGCCGGAGCAGTTACGCCTTTGCTCGGTTACCAGTTTATTAAAATAAAACCCGCCCAGCAAACAGCCGATGAAAGCAATGCGCACCATGACCTTTATGACACCCCGTTTTATCGGCGATTTAAACGCTTGTTACTGTGGTGCATGCGTCACCGCAAAACCGTACTAACAGCTACTGCCGCCGTATTTATCGGCTCTATCTTTCTCCTGGGATTGGTCAAACAGGAATTCTTTCCTGCTTCCAGCCGTCCGGAGCTCGTCATCCAGCTCAAATTACAGGAAGGAGCTTCCCAGACCAGCACCGAGGAAGTGGCCCGCCAGTTTGCTAAAGAATTGGACGGCGACCCGAATATTTCCTATTACACCTATCATGTAGGTGAAGGAGCTCCCCGCTTTGTGCTCAGTTTTGAACCAACTTTCAATAAATCGAATTTCGCTGAATTCATTGTAGTGGCCAAGAATGTTCAAGCCCGTAATGCGCTGGCCCAAAAAGCCGAACAATTATTAAACACTGAATTTACAAATGTTCGGGGGCATATAAAGTTATTATTCACCGGAACGGGACCCGATTATCCGGTGATGCTGCGGGTAAAAGGCCCTGACCATGAAAAAGTTCGTGAAATCGCTGAACAAGTTCGCGCCGTCATGGCCGCCCATCCGGCTACACAAAACGTAAATCTCAACTGGAATGAGAAAAGCAAAGTGATGCACTTGGAGATTGACCAGGCAAAAGCAAAAGCCCTCGGACTCAGTTCCCATGAATTGGCCGCATCGCTCCAAACCCAGTTGTCTGGAGCACCGATTACCGAATTTCGTGAGCATGATAAAACCGTCAGCATGGTTCTCCGGTTTGCGGAAGCGGACCGTACTAACCCGGAACGGATAAAAGACCTCAACATCCATATCGGCAACGGCAGATATGTCCCGCTTGACCAAATCGCCACCATCCGTTATGACGCCGAAGAAGGCTTAATTTACCGGCGCGACCTGCTACCCATGATTATGGTACAGGCGGAACTGAATCCCACGTCTAAACTTACCGGCTCGGACGTGACCAAGCAAGTTTACGGCAGCCTCCAGGAATTCAGAAGTAGTCTGCCAGCCGGCTATTTCATTGAATTTGACGGTGCAACGGAACGCAGCATTAAAAGCAGCAAGTTCCTGGCGGAACCCATCCCGGCCATGATGCTTATCATTATGATTCTGCTCATGACGCAGCTGCAAAGTATACCGAAAATGCTGTTAACCCTCTTAACAGCGCCGCTGGGTATTATCGGTGTATCCATCAGTCTCCTGCTCACCGGAAGTCCTATGGGATTTGTGGTCCAATTGGGAATTCTGGCCTTGTTCGGTATTATTATGCGCAATACCGTTATATTGATGGACCAGATTGAACAACATCTGGTGGCCGGTGACTCGCTATGGGACGCTATTGTGGCAGCGACGATCAGCCGCTTCCGCCCTATTATGCTAACAGCCGTAGCCGCTATCCTAGGCATGATTCCGCTGGTACCCAGTACTTTGTGGGGCTCCATGGCGATTGCCATTGCCGGCGGTTTACTGGGAGCAACCATACTGACTTTGCTGGTGCTGCCGGTTATGTATGCTGCCTGGTATAAGGCACAGCCAGCTGACGGTACAAAAAACAATGCTTGATGCCGGAAAGTCATTGTCTCAGCAGCATGAAGCAAATTGCGCAATTGCTGGAAACCAGCGAGCTTCTTGAGTTTGTTAGGTCACCGATACATTTTAATAAGGAGTTGCTATCATGGAGGTTTTGTATAAAAAAATTTTAGTTCCAGTAGACGGTTCTATCCATTCCCTCGAGGCATTGTCTCATGCAGTAGCGTTAGCCCGTTCCTTCGCTGCCGAAATCGGGATTCTTTACGTATCGGTTTTATCGCAGCAAGTTCCTTTATATGACCAAGTCAAGGGATCCAAAATCCCGCCAAACGCACTTACAGATCCCGTAAACTTTGCTAAAGCAATTCTTTCAGAAGCGATAAACCAAGTTCCAGAAGACATACTTGTTCATACACACAACGAAGTTGGCGAGCCGCGCCTTCTGATTACCGATTTTGCCGTACAAAATGGTTATGATGTCATCGTCATTGGCAGCCGGGGATTAGGAACGATTTACGGATTGCTTCTGGGAAGCGTGAGCACATACGTCGTCCAGCATTCACCTTGCCCTGTTTTGATTATCAAATAATCTTTATCTCTACTAAAGCTGCAGCAGTCTTTTCCCCATATATTTATTGATCAGCTGACAGCGGCGATGCAGCGTAATGACAGATACGCTGCATTGCCCTGTCACTGTGCTGTTATCTAAAGATCGCGGGCAAAAAAAATATAAACTTAAAATAATCCAATCGAAAGGAGAAACCGTGAAATCACCATTTATTCTCGTTAATACCGTCGTTGTGGCGGCTACCGCTTTCGTTATATTTTGCCAAACTGCCCTGGCAGCGCCGCTGGAGCTCTCACTTGATGCGAGTATTGCTCTGACGTATAAGAATAATCCGGCATTGCAAATTGTAGAAGCACGCCAAGAACAGTCAGTTTGGGTGCTGAAAGAGGCTCAAACCAATAAAAACGTATCCCTGGATTATACCCATACGGATATGCGTTCAAATTCCCCGCCCACATGGTCAACCTCCCCGGAAGCAGTCTCTCCCTATAACTATTTCAGCAACCAAATTATCGCCAGTATTCCACTCTATACCGGTGGTAAAGTAGAAAACACGATTGAACAAGCGAAACTCAGTCACAAGGTGTCTCAGCTTGAAAGTGCAGCCACCAAACAGCAACTCAAATTAGAAACGAGTGAGGGTTATTATAATGTGCTGCAGAAAAAGACCTTGTTAGAAATCGCCAAACAAACGGTAAATGATTTTAGCGCTCATCTTGATCGTGTCCGGCAAATGTACGATACCGGCGTGGCACCCTGGCATGACGTACTGCAAACCAAGGTCCGGCTGGCAAATGCGGAAAATGATTTAGTAAAAGCGCAAAACGATTATGCTTTAGCCGTCTACAGCCTAAATAAAACGATGGGCTTAGCCTTACGCAGCGAAATTACGCTGACAGAACCGCTCATCTATCAAGAATATGCTTTGGCTCTTGACGACGTTACCGCCTATGGATTGGCGCATCGTCCGGAGATGGCTCAACAGCAGGTAAATATTAAAATAGAAGAAGCACAAATCAAAATTGCCCAAAGCGGACAGCGTCCCAAGGTTATGCTGACCGGGACCATGGCCTGGGATAATGACGACTTTGCCGGCACGGCGAACAGAGATTGGACCGCAATGTTGGTAACCCAGTTCAACGTATTTGACTCCGGCAATACCAAGGCCAAAATCAGGCAGGCACAATCAGGCGAGTTGGCCGCACGAAAACAAGCCCAGCAAACGCAGGATAACATTTCCTTAGAAATCAGCGATGCTTATTTGAGTATGAAGGAAGCAGAAAAACGAATAAGTACCAACACGGTAGCTGTTGAAGAAGCCAGTGTGAATTTTGCTATTGCGCAAAGAGCTTATAGTGCCGGTGTCGGTACCAATTTAGATGTTATGGATGCCGAACTGGCACTCAACCAGGCAAAAAACAACTATACTAACTCATTATTTGACTATAACATCAGCAAGGCCCGGCTCGACAAAGCGATGGGCAGCGAATAAACCACTAAGAAGATATACTGCCATTGCATGAATAATGTGCTAAAGAACATGTATGGATTAAGAATATTGAGACCTGAAAGGACACTTTACACTCATGCTAAAATACAAGAATGTATTCCTTGTTTTAGGGATTATCTTTATTGCTTCTAATTTAAGAACTCCGCTGACAGCAGTAGGACCGCTCGTTAGTGATATACGGTCTGATCTTGGTATTTCAAACGGTATGACTGGCTTCCTTACGACACTGCCATTGCTTACCTTTGCCGTACTTTCGCTGCCCTCTTCTAAATTAGGCACCAAAATAGGCAATGAACTTGCCATCTTTCTTAGCCTTATTGTATTAACTGCCGGCATACTACTGCGCTCTGCAGGTGGAAGTGCTGCCTTGTTCGCCGGAACATTTCTGATTGGTACGGGAATTGTGGTCGGTAATGTTCTAATCCCCAGTATTATAAAACAAAAATTTCCCGCAAAAGTGGGATTAATAACCAGTATTTTTTCAATTGCCATGTCTCTCTCGGCGGGAATTTCATCTGGCATGAGCGTGCCGCTTGCCAATGATCTCCACTTAGGGTGGCGTCAGTCCCTGCTGGTGTGGATCTTGCTTACTGTAGCAGCCATCATCTTTTGGCTGCCTCAACTTTATCATCGCGAAAGAGCAGTGAAAGTCGCAAAACCTGCTTCCGCCATCAGTTCTGTTTGGCATTCTTCTCTGGCCTGGCAAGTGACCTTTTTTATGGGGCTCCAGTCACTTCTTTTTTATTGCTTCATTGCCTGGCTTCCTGCAATTCTCCAAAGCCATGGCCTAAGTATGGCAACTGCCGGCTGGCTATTGTCTTTTTCCCAGATCATTGCCATTCCTGCCTCGTTTATCGTACCAATATTAGCCGATCGCCTCAACGACCAACGTGGTATTACGGCAATTTCCTGCCTGATCTATTCTATGGGACTGCTTGGACTGCTGCTGAGTAAAAATATGATACTGCTCACTACATCAGTTGCCTTGATTGGGGTTAGCGGAGGTGCCTGCTTCAGCTTGGCATTTACTTTTATTGGACTACGCAGCAGCAATGGCGCCCAAGCTGCAGAGTTATCGGGAGCGGCTCAGTCTGTGGGCTATTTGTTAGCAGCCACAGGTCCGATTCTGATTGGTTATCTATTTGATTACACGCAAACCTGGGCTTCTTCTATTGTCGTATGGCTAATTATCACATTACTTCTTCTATATGCCGGTCTTGGTGCCGGACGAAACCGATACATTTTCCCAATGGACGAGCCCAAGCAAAGCCCTAATTAAGACAAGCAGAGGTTAGATGCGCGATTACCTGCCAATGGCAAGCGGTCATCAACGAATGACTGCCCTTGGAAAAATTGTTAATCTACGATAACCTGGATAACCGTAACCCGTTAACCTATGACCATGTATACGGCAGCTGTTAACAGATATGGTTCATCCTGCGGGACGCTAAGTATATTTATGGAAAAGAGGTAGTGGAGAATGATTAACCTGAAAAAAATTGTTGTTGCCTACGACAGCTCCGAACACAGCAGAAAAGCACTGGACTGGGCCATTCACATGGCGCAGCTCGCTCATGCGACAATCGACGTGGTCATGGTCCTGGTTCCTTCCTCCATCAGTACGCGGTCCGCCGGCGCCTATGCGTCTCCGGAAGTAAGAGAATCAGCGGAACAGGAAATTAAGCTGATTCTTTCAGAAGCCCAGGCTATTTGTGAGGCAAACGGCGTTGAGGCCAAAACTCATTCGCTCTTTGGCAATGCCGTTAAAGAAATTCTGCTTCATGCCGATTCCTGCCGGGCTGACATGATTATCTGCGGTACCAGGGGGCTGGGAAGTTTTGCCAGCTTATTGCTGGGCAGTGTGGCGCGAACTCTGGTAACGTACGCCAAAATCCCCGTAATGGTAATTAAATAGCGAAACCGAAATAAAAAAGAAGAGTTTTTCAGAACTCTTCCGGCTTTCCCCGGCAAAACACAGCAGCACGCCCCATCAGCGTGCTGCTGTCCTTCCTTCGAAAGATTGAATTAATAACCGTCAGTTCACCCTACGGGCGGTGACACTCACAGACCGGTTATCTGTCATCCGGTACCACACCAGCCAATTGCCCGGCTTTACACGCCTGCGCCTCATTGCGAAAACACCGGTTCTTGGCCGGAAGTCCAGGCGCAGGCTCTTCCCGGATGAAGTTTTCTTCCTCCGACTCCACCGCCTCAATCCGTTCCATAGCCGCCGGCGGCGGACCGTACACTGTTTTTAAGATCATTTTATTGGATTAATTGTGTGATTCGAATTGCAAGTAAACTAAAGCCGCGGCAGAATTTTTTCCCTGACCGTAGTCATATTACCACACCCTTTCGAAAAGGGTGTGTTTAACCGTCCCTAGACAACCTGTTACGCTTATTATAACATAATCTTCCAGAGTGAAAAGGAATACGAAGCGTCCGGCGCATTGGCACCATGGAGATGAAATAAACCGGAACCATGCCACATATTATCTACGTACCCCATATATAATAATCGAGTAAAGAGGCAGCCTGCAAATCGGCTGCCTCTTTACCTGGATCAGGTTAGACCGCTTATTTTATCAGCGGTGCGGTATTGGCCGCATGCGGCATTATGGTAATCGTGTAATCATTGCGTCCCAGTTTTTGCTCTGCAAGAGTTATCGCTTCCTCAATCGTTGTGACCGCGGCCATACCGACCTTTTCCACAAAGGCTTTATTCTCCGGCAGAGTAACGACAATAAAAGGACTGGTTTGCGCCATAATCCCAAATTTAAGCGCAATAAAGCCGGGTACAGTAAAAGCCTTCCGCAACGCTACCTCCCGGTCATACAAGGATTCATATTGGAACCAATCGCTGAAATCCGGTGGTTCCGCGATATCTCTGCACTCCAGCACTAAAATGACAACCCCGCCTTTTTTCACTGCCATGAAAGCATTGTCAACGGTTTTGGAACCTTGATACAGATTGATGTCCTTCGGAAATCCGCCGGCGGAAGCAATAACCAAGTCCGCTTTACCGCTAATCGAAACGCCAAAAATTTCTTCTACCGTCTTGCAGCCTTCTTCCCAAGCTTTATACCAGTGACCGGCAACAAAACGGGCAAAATTGCCATCCGCTGTGAAAACTGCATTTAATATAAATGCCGGATTCACCATTTTTGCCATTTCACTCATATCTTCATGCATTCTATTATCAATCACCTTACCCGACACGCAGGCATCACTGATTCCCTTGCCGACTTCATTATTCAGACAAAGAGCGTGATTGGCCTGAATGCTGTCATAGCTTGAAATGCCCGGCATAACAGATTTACGTCCGCCGCCAAACCCGGCCATCAGATGATACACAATTCCTCCGGTTAAAATCACTTTATCGGCATTGGCAACATGTTTATTGATGCTGACAGGGTTCCCCCGGGTAGTCGTGCCGAGATCAACAAAATCTTCCTTATTTAGAGCATGACTTTGTTCGATCGTAACCCGGTCCACGACCTCCTGTCCATAGGTTGACACATTTTCTTCATCGGTATGGCCGCGATGTGCCCCCAGCGCAGCAACCAAAGTAATATCGGAATCAGGAATCCCTGCTGCATTCAATTCGTCCAGTAACGTTGGCAAAAACATATCGTAGCGAATCCACTTACGTGTAACATCACTGGCGACGATCGCAACCTTATCCCCGTTCCTTACGATCTCGCGTAGCGGCGGCGTACCGATGGGATTATTAATCGCCGCTTTTACAGCTGCCTTCACATCGGTAATGGCCTTTACACTTTTTCCTTCCACCACGTTGATGATACGTTCTTCCGGCAGGGAAACCTTCACTTTTTTATCGCCGAAACCTAACATAAATTTTTTTAGCATAGTGCATCCCCTTTTATAGCATTTCGGATGAAACAGGTGTGTCTAATCTTTGCATTAACGGAATGTCAGGCCTACCTGCCACCCATGTTATTATAAAATATTTAACTATTCCTTCTCAAACCGCCAATTTCCTGCCTAATTTATCAAATAGTAGTTTTCATCCATTTTTTACTGCGACTGCAGCCCTTTCTTCTGGACAGACTAAATTTGAGGAGGTGATTTTATGTTTCTTAAATCGAAGCATAAATCAATGTTCGGTAGGCATATGGAAATGCCCATGGATATGGATGTCCTTTCGGTGGTAAAGGTTGTCGCCGCAAGCGCGATTATTTACCACACAGCCAAATTCATGCTCAATGAGATGACCCACGACTAATTCCTCCTTATCAGTATCCTGAATGACGAATGCTCCGGGGTTATACAAACACCGGGGCATTCGTCATTTGTGAAACAATAAAGCTTTCTCTGCACTTCTCCGGAATGCAGGTTTTAAAATGAATTACGAGAATATAACCAATATAATTAAATGAGACAATAGTACGCATGGGGAGGGTTAAAATTGCAAGGCATATTCGATATCACTGCAATTCTGGGAGGAATTTTACTATCCCTGACGCTGATTGCAGTGGGGATCTATATGATTCACCATCGTTCGGAAACCTATCGCGGCGCCATATACCTGCTGATCGGATTGGCTCTGGCCGCAATACTCTGTCGCGGCGTTTTATGACTCAAAACAAAACTGCTGCAAAATTTCACAAAGTGAAAGCAAATCTTCCCCGGACGACGGAATGATTCAAGCCGTCGTCCGGGGAAGATTTTTTTAAAAAATAAAATACTGAAAAAATATCATACGTCCCGGCGGCTTCCGGGGGTAAAAGCCCTGCTACAGGGTAATACTAAAGTATCGCAGATTGTTTATGAGAGGTGTACGCTGATGAAACAGCATAAATGTCTACATATAAATAAGTTATCGGCTATTATCGCGGAAGCCTCGCATGCCTCGGTCAAAAAAAAGCTATATGCCCTTAGACAACTAATTAGCGAAAGTAACAAGGTCGCAGATAAAATATCGCAGATTATAACAAAACTCAAACCGCCTTCCGTCTTTACAACTGTAGCAGGCAACAAATTCTTTTTGGAGAATGCCTTTAAAAAAAGCAGCGACGTCATGTTTTTTGAATTTGCTGCCTTTTCCGGCGTAAAAATCTTGGTGGTATATATTGACGGGTTAGTAAGCAAAGAAATCTTAGGCCGCGACATTATAAATTCCTTTATTATAAATTCAAAAGAACTGCAAGCAAGTACGCTGCTTAATCCAACCATTTTAAAAAACTTAATTGCGGCAGCAAACGTGACGGAAACCAAAACCATGTCCGGGGTTATTGATTATCTATTAAACGGCAATACGGTTATGTTTGCCGACGGAGTAGATACGGCCCTGCTCATCGATTCCAAAGGCTGGGAAAAAAGAGCGGTCGCCGAACCTGATACCGAGTCAGTTATTCGCGGCCCTCGCGAAGGTTTTATTGAAAATATCCGCACAAATACCAGTTTATTGCGGCGGAAAATAAAAAACCCCAACTTGGTATTTGAAAACATCAACCTTGGCAAGCAGACAAAAACCGATGTTGCCATCGCCTATATTGATGGCATTGTAAATCAGGCGGTACTGGGTGAAGTAAGAAGACGGTTAAATAAGATTGATACAGATTCCGTCCTGGAAACAGGTTACATTGAGCAGTTTATCGAAGACAGCCCGTTTTCGCCGCTGGCGACTGTCGCCAATACCCAAAAGCCCGATATTCTTGCAGCCAAAATTCTCGAAGGCCGAGTAGGCATATTTTGTGATGGAACTCCCCATGCACTTACTGTCCCCCACTTGTTTATTGAGGTGCTGCAAACAAGTGAGGATTACTATAATCGGCCGTTCGTCGCATTTTTTTGGAGAATACTGCGAGTTTCTGCGCTCCTCATTAGTATTTTAGTACCCGGTTTATATGTCGCCCTGCAGACTTTTCATCAGGAAATGATTCCGACAATCCTTCTACTACGTATGGCCGGATCCAGCTCGGATATACCTTTTCCGGCCGGTGCGGAAATATTTATAATGACAGTCTTTTATGAGCTGCTCCGCGAATCGGGTATCCGTCTCCCCAGGGCAGTCGGCTCGGCAATCAGCATCGTCGGCGCGCTGATAGTTGGCGAAAGTGCGGTAAATGCCGGTCTTGTAAGCGCTCCCGTGGTTATCGTGATCGCCATCGCAGGAGTCACCGGTTTTATTGTCCCGGCTTTATCGGAAGCGATCATGATATATCGGTTCTTTTTCTTATTTGCAGGTGCCGTGATGGGTCTATACGGCATCGTTTGCGGCTTGTTCGTCGTTGTGATGCACGCAGTTTCTCTTCGTTCCTTTGGCGTACCCTACATGTCTCCCCTGGCACCTTCCGATCAAGGTGCCCTCCATGATTTCATTCTTCGTTTTCCCCTATGGGCAATGAAAAAAAGGCCGGCCGCTATTGCAAAAGACAACCAGCAAAGGCAGGGAGAACACGAATGGCGATATTGAAAAAAACCTGCGCACTCCTGCTGCTGCTGCTGCTGGCTATGTCCACTGCCGGCTGCTGGAACCGCCGGGAGCTGAATACCCTGGGAATCATCGGTATGGCAGGCGTAGATAAGGACAGCAACGGCCTCAAAACCACCTTTGAAGTCATTAAGCCCGAAAAAACCGGCAAAGGGGGCAACGGTGAAAATGTCAAGAGTCCGGTCAAGTATGTGCAAGCGACCGGGAGTACGGTCATCGAAACATTTCGGAACGCAACGACGCGGTTTGACCGAAGACTGTTCGTTTCCCACGCCAAAGCATTTTTGTTCAACGAAGAGCTTGCCAAAAACGGGCTGGCTGAACACCTGGATATGATTTTGCGCGACCATGAGCTGCGGCTTTCCATGCATTTGATCATTGTAAAAGACGCTTCGGCTGCCGATGTCATGGGCGTTGCCAGCGGCATCAACACGATTCCTTCCAGCTATGTTGACGACTTATTGAAGGAATATAAACCCCATTCAAAAGGTGTGGACAGCCGGGTTATTGATTTTTTAAAAGCATATTACAGTAAAGGGGTAAACCCGGTTGTTACTGTACTGCAAAAAGTAAAAAAAGCTAAAATTGGCGCGGGAGAAAGCAATGATGAATACGAATTAAGCAGCGAAGGGGCGGCTGTGTTTTTAAAAGACAGGCTCGTCGGCTATCTGGACGGTCCGGAAACAAGAGGCTATAACTGGGTAGTCGGCAAAGTGGCAAGCGGTATTGTCACCTCCCCTAACCCGGTTATTCCCGGTATGAACTCCGTTGAAATTTTGCAGGCCAGAAGCAACAACGATGTAGAAATTACGGACGATCATATCAAGCTTAAAGTGAAAATTCAAATGACCGGCATGCTGGATGAAACCACCCAAAAAGCCGGATCATTAGAGCCCGTGGAAGTCATGCCATTGCTGGAACAAGCCACAGCCGACGTCATTAAGCAGGAAGTGGAGCATACTCTGCAAAAAACGCAGACAGAATATAAGTCGGATATTTTTGGTTTTGGGCAGCTTGTCCACCAAAAATACCCCCGGGAGTGGAAAAACATGCAGGATAATTGGGACGAATTATTCTCCCAGGCAACCGTTGAAGTGGAAACCGAGGTAGAAATTATAAAAGAAGGAAAATCGCTATTCCCTGCTAAAGAATAAAAGGGAGATAATAATTCAATGACAAACCCGGATAAAATATCACCCATCCAAATCATACTTTTACTGAGCATCTCCCGCATATCCATCGTGCTCTTATGGTTTCATGTATCCAACCAGGATGTATGGATCACCGAAATTCTCGCGTTGTTTTATGTGGCTGTCTTCTGTGCCCCTTTGCTCTTTTTACAGAAGCAGTTTACCAATTTGACTCTAATCGAATATTTACCAATCCTAACCGGTAAATTAGCCGGTAAAATTTTGGGATTATTTTATGTTGGTTACTTTCTATTTGTTCTCATTATGGTTTTATCCTTATTTGATAATATTCTCAGGCCAATTAATTTCCCTGAAACTCCGGATTATGCCATCCTGTCCCTGGCTTTAATCACCTGTAGTTACGGTGCATTTAAGGGCCTGGAATGCATCGCCCGAACCGCAGAAATCTTTACTTCGCTGATTTTGGTCACAATTGTTTTTTATACCATACTCCAAATTCCGGATATGCATTTCAAAGTCTTTCTGCCGGTATTAGCGGATTCCACTTTTGCGGAGATCAACTCTCTTGCCTTTAAAACCGCTGCCGGAATACACGAAATTGTATTTCTGGCTATGCTGGCGCCGTCTATTAATAAAAAAGTAAGTATAAATAGAGTTTTTTTCTGGTCAGTGATCGTAATTACCGTATTTTCCCTCATTATTATAGTACCAACAATAGCCGGTTTGGGCGTGGAGCTCTCCAAAAAAACCTTTGACCCCTATTATTTGTTTATTAAACAAATTAATATCTATGATTTTATCACCCGTATTGAATTTCTTATGGTCGCCGCCTGGAATATCGGGATGTTTTTGAAAATTTCATTTATGCTGTACTTGGCAACACTGGGTTTTGTACAGGCCGGAGAATTAAAAACCCGTAATGCTTTCATTATTCCCATGGCTGCAGGAGTGTTCCTTATTGCTTTAAAAACGAACATCCTCAAATCCGTAACCGTCTTTACTATCATTGAGCGTTACGTACCGTATATCAACTTAGTGTTTATCTTTGGTATTCCCGTAGTTATGCTGATTATGTTTTTCCTGAAAAAAGCTATGAAGGTTAAAAGGAACTGCAATGGTTAAAATAGCAGCCAAAATCAAGCTGGCCTTTTTAAAAATCAATATCCTGTCCGGCACACGCCAGACAGTTTCATTCCTTAGGCCTTGGGCAAAAAAATACTGCCAGTGCAAGGCAGCAAATAAAAAAATAAAGGAATTGGAAGTTATCTGCAATGGTTAGAAATGATCATGTTTTGACTGCGCAAAATATTTTCAAAACTTACAATTTTATTATAATATCATTTAAATTCACTGTCAACTGTATCGTACTGTAATTTTTTAATAAACTATCGTACTGATTCACAAAACAACTACCTTACAGCATATTGCCCCTTATCGCCCCATGATCCCGCTTCCGGTTGTAAATAGCATGATTGTTAGTAACACCTGTTGAAAGAAAACGTTGAGCGTGATACCTAATTTTAGTGGCATTGTGCCGAAGTTTTCAATTTACGTGAATAATTCAGGTTATCTGTGTTACGTTGATGTTGCCAATCCCGTCCACAAAATATCTTGATTCATCATGCTCGTCTCCCTTTATTTTATATTGGTTTGTAAAAAGAAATGAATCCGCGTTGTATCATGTTCTCTAGATGAATTAAGAGGAAATCCAACTACGACTTTTCCGAAAATATTCGGCGCACAATTCAAAATCACACCAAAACCGGTACTGGTTAAATAGTCCCTGCTCTGCGCTCCATTGTCAAAACTATTATAGGTATAGCCATGGTCCATAAAAACCATTCCCTTTATTTGTTGAGAAAATTGCAGCGGAAAATCATACTCTAAGCCGGCATAATAACCTTGGTCACCACTTAACATTCCTTCGGTAAATCCTTTTACCGATGACATACCGCCCAGGGAAAACTGTTCCGTAGACGGCAGCTTACTCTTATCGGTCATTTGGCCGGACAAACGCCAAATAAGACTCCGGTCATCCGCCAACGCCTGCTGCCGGATCAGTGAAAGATTAAACCGCCAAAAGTTTCTGTCGTTATAGGCATCTTTTTTGGTGGCGGATATACCGGTAAAGCTATATTGGCTGTACCAAACACCCTTAGCATCTATGGTGCGGATATTGCTGCCTATGGCAGCTGTTTTCACTTTTGTGTCCAGTAAAGTGTTGCCGAAAAAATCGGTACTGGAATCCTTCCAGTGCAGTTCGCCGTAGCCTTCCACTTTTCGCCTGGCTTCCACAATAAAAGGATGGGTGATACTCAGTCCCACATCGGTGGAATCGGCTGCGATATCCATGCTTTGGTAGGGGCCAGATATAATATCCGTCTGATTTTTACTATAACTGACACCCATTCTGGTACCAAAGCTGTCCACCGGGATCGTATAAGAAATTGACCCTCCCGTTGTACCCCTTGTCCAGGTCGGATTAATGACCAAAGACTCCCGGTTGCCAAACAGGCTATTATTTGCTATAACCATGCCGGTGCGGTAAAGACCGCTTTCACTTCTTCCCCCATTGTCGGTAAAGAGCGTGGTCTGCCATTCTTCCGGTTCTTGCAAGCGTAATATACAATCGGTTGTTCCCACTTCTTTGCCGGGTCTCAGTTCTGCTCTCATGACGATATCGTTGGTGTTGTTAAAGTAAAAGATATCTTTTTGCAGTTGGTCCAATTTGACCAAATCACCGTTATGCAGTGAAATTCTGTCTTTAATATAAGAGCTTCTCGTATGCTGATTGCCTTCAAATAAAAATTTCCCAAAATGGCCTTCCACCAATTGAATTTTTACGATTCCGTTCTCTATTTTTTGGGGAGGTAAAATAGCTTTGGCGGTAATATAGCTTTTAGTTTTATACAGTTCGTTAATCGCAGCTACTGCCTGATATAAATCTTTCAGTTCCAGCTCCTGACCTTCATATTTGGCTGTTACCGTCCTAATTTCTTCTGCTGTCAATATTTCCGATTTGTTGGTTATGATTTTACTGACGGTAATTTTTACGCTGCCCTGCTGGTGCTGCTCTGTTTCGATTGTGGTCTTATTGACCACATTATCCTGATTCGGCACAACTTTTTCCTGATACAATTCTTTTTCTTTTTTATTGAACTCTCCCGTACCTGCGTCAGACACCGCTGCCTGGCAGGTGCTGCTGAAGTATAATGCGGCCAGCGCTAAAAGCAGTGTTTTCTTCAGTATTCTTCACCTCCTTCATATGGGCTTAACCCGATTAAGTGCATGGCAATATCATGTCTTTTCTGCTAAAGTTTATTGCAACGTTACTGATTATTGACAATCTCTATATCCGTATCCTTTCCGACTGAAACCAAACTTAAATCATCAGCAATATAGACCTGTGGAACGTTCCTCATGACAATACCGTCTATACCGGAAATCAGGGTTAAGTTATTGGTCAGTTCATGGCTGAGGTCGCTGCCTTTTAACTGATAAAAATTAAACCAGTTATTTTTATTCCCTGCCGTCATACTATGTGCCGAATATGTCAGCTCATCCTCCGCCAGGTCGGATATTCGTGCAAGTAATTCTTTCCGGCTGTTGTCAGTCTCCTGCAAATAGACGGAACCGCTCTGTCCGCCGGATAACGCACTGAGGTTACGGTCGGCATCCACATATACCGGCGATTTATGGGTGAGCTGAAAACCTGTCAGCGAAAAGCCTTGGGCGGCAATCGTATCAGGCACCTTCAGCTGACCGTTCTCCATGGTAAAACTAAAGGTGACCGTCCGCCCGTCCTTATTGGCAGCAACGCCCAGGATATCGCCCGGCGATTTTGCCAGCACCAGCGCCGCTTTCTGCTCCTGCGTCAGTCCGTTTTTTAAATCGGTCAGGGTAATAAACATAGAACTGCTATCCCTGCCGACATTACGCCCGGCGGTAATGGTCACATTACGGCCAACAATATTAGGAACAATACGACTTACCTGCGTGCCGGAAGAAGCCTGTAAAGCCTCGCAGCTGATCGCCCCTGTCAACGCATTTTCCGTCCAGACCGCATTCGCAGTCAGTTTTGCCCTTTGTTCAGCAGAAGCCGTATAGGCAAAATTGCCGTCATAAGCTGTAAGTACATTCTCCACGTTAACAGGCTTCACTGAAGCTTCGCCGCTGCTATCCGGAAGGCCTCCGGCTTCGGCAATGCCAAGATACGTGCGGGCCGTCTGGAACAAACCGTTGGCATATACTTGAATTTGCTCATTTGTCGGTACGGCTGTATTGAGCGCCTGGGACGCAGCCGGCTTTAAGGCGGCGATACCGGCGTCGCTGAGTGTAAGCACACCGTCGCTGACCGAACCATAGCCGCGCAGCTTCCAGTACTGGTGATAATATCTGTTAACCACGTTCTGGAAATTTACCACCGATGTATCGGTAGGTTGGCCTGTTTCGGCGCCGTCTTCGGCCCTCAGCCCCAAATTCTTCCAAAGCTGTTCCGCCTGATCGGCGGGCAGCGACTGACCGGCAATCTGCCCGTCGGCATTATAAAGGGTACCGTCAGGCACATCAATATAGACACTGCCGCCGGATGTCGATTTAATTTGCCCGATCAGCAAATCCCCGTTGGTTTCCCTGATGCCGATATCGTCCGGCGCACTGATATTCGCAATACCGTCGGCAGTGCCGCCGTTGGCTAATTTTGTTTCATGGGTGCCTATTGCCAGCGGCGATATACCGGAACCGACGCTGCCGGCAGTCGTATTGAGAGTAATATTGCCGGCTTGGATATTAGTTTTGTAATCCTGGTTGGCGGTAAGCGAGCCGGCGGCGTTAATGACCACATCTCCGTAATCATTGACCAGTGTTCCATTTTTTGAAGTGGAAGTAACCGCCGACACCTGATCAATCACCGCACCGAAATCCAGGTTGAGATACACACCATCGCTGCCGGCATTTACCAATAATTCTCCGCCGTTGGTCAAGGCGGCGGCAAATGGCTGTGCGGCGCTGCCGATGCCTCTGTCCGGCGAATTCAGCGTAAGATTATGGGTCAGCACTGCAGCCGCCGCTGTTTCCCTGATACCGCCGCTGCTCACCGTAACAGTTGTATCACCGCTGGGATTGGTAATTTTGCCGGCAAGGGTCACCGGCGCATTGGAAGTCACATTAACAACCCCTCTGGTCTTGCCGGAAAAACCAATAGCAATAGGATTGTCGGCTTTAGCCGTCATCGTCATCGTGATAGATGCAGCAGTGGGAAAATAATAAGACCAGTCTGTCGTATGTTTCAGACCATAACTGCTATGATACGTAACTATTTCGCGGCCTTCGTAACAATCATAATCAGCGGTAATTTCCTGCTGAAACGCGGGCGCATCTTTAGCCCGGACAATCAAGTGTCCCTGGGGATTTGTACTCAGACCCCCACCATGATAGCTCCCCGGCAGAGCGCCGATAGCTTTTTGCGGCTGTACGACATAGTACCATGGATCATTCGGCTGTCCGCCAGGATATGAAAACGTCCAGTTTCCAATCTTAAACTCACTTCCATAAGATACATCACGTGTTAACATTGCCTCTCTCTGCCACTGCCAGGCAATACCGCCGTAGGGATTAAAGGCAGCCGACGACGAACTGCCGGAGCTGATCTTGGTCAGGCCGTCCAAATTATTTATGTTTGCCAGCTTGTTCATATCACGGGCATAGGCGCCGCTATACACGCTCATGCCCGTGCCGGGCACATAATAATACAGCTTCTGTGTATTGGTCAGCGAATCGTTAATCACCACACTGCCGGTTGCCGAAGTGGTATTGCCGGTGTTAACGCTTTGTATTTCCAGCGGTATGCCGGTTTCATTCTTAACGGTAACTTCGCCCTGGCCGCAGTTGACCTGAAGTTTCCCCATGGTATTCGTGCTGATAACGGCGCCGTTCAGGATAATGGAAGCATTGCTGCCCGAAGCGGACAAATTGTCCTGCAGTATGATTTTATTCCTGTCAAAATCGTACTTGGCGCTGATCAAAGAATCACCCCGGTTCACCGTATATCCCAGTCCCGGATAAATGTCCATTGTGCCATGTTCTCCGTCTTTACGCCAAGTTTTCAAAATACCGCCTACCACTGAACTTAATACCAACGACCAATCGGGATCGGCATTTCCGGCGCTTATCGTACTGTTGATATCGATATATTTGGCGTTAATCAGCACATTTTGCGCTTCAATGCCCTTTGGCGTACTGCTGCTGCTTGCGCCTGCATCAGGATAGCTCTGCACCGTTTTCGTCAGATCCTTCACCGGAATGACCGGAAACCACATATTGTCATACTTATTTCTTTTTTTACCGGTGGCAATGGAATACGCATCGCCGACCGGGCTTATACTTTTAGCTTCTTTCTTCGTAGTAAAATCAACTTTCCCCACGCCGGCAAGTCCCTTGCCTAAAAATACATAGCTGACCTCACGGGATTTACCGAACTGGCTCAGCAGTTCTTCCATCAAGTCAGTATTGGTTTTACACGAGCCATCCCGGTTAAAAGCATAATTGGCCACATAAACAATAGCCCCATCGGCGCTTGGCGTACCGTCGACCGCCGGATCGCCCCCCGGCCAGATCATCGAATTCTCCCACCGGGAATACGGATTTTCCCCCCCGCTGGAATAATAACCGTCCGGCAGGCTCACCACAAACGAGCCCTGGGGCGCGACAATAGTAACCGTCTCTCCCAAAACGCTGGCCGCTTGTCCCACGCAGCCGCTGTTATTGATAATGGATATGGAACCGCCCAGATTTTCAACGTCGCCGGCCAGCAATATACCCGGCGCCTGCGTTGTATCCTTACTGGTATTTTCCACAATAATTTGGGGGCTTCGTTCCTTGCCGGCCGCATCCAGCCCCACCGTCTTAACAGTGCCATGGTACTTTGAACTGCCGGCGGCGCCGGTAAAGATCACCTCAGCCCCCGGCTGATTGGGTATCTCCATAGCCCCCATAATCAATGTGTCGTTACTGTTATTCTCAATCTCAATCTTGGGAGCCCCGTAAGAGGTGAGACTGCCTGTACCGTCTTCATCAAAAGTATCGGCATTGACCTTGATCGTGCCGCCGGCGGCAAACATTGGGCCCAGTATATAAGTCGGCGCATTTCCCTTCATTCCGCTTAACAGTACATTGGCGGTTGCTGCATCGTAATGCGTCGTGATATAGCTCTTTAAATCATACTGAGGCTCATAATCCCAGCTCACATCGGCACTGTCACTGTTTTTGCTTAGCTTCCCGTCTTTATCAATCGTAATCTGCAGATTGTGGTATATGCCGGCGGAAATATCGCCCTTTTGCGTTACCTTCGCCGATTTCGACGTCGACTTGTCGCTGTTGCTTTGCGTAACCGCAATAAAACCCAGCTGATAGCCGTGGCCCGTACCGTCGGCCGCCGCCTCCGCATCGCCGTAATACGCGCCGATGACGGTATTTTCGCCGCTCTTTATCGCCGCACCTTTCCCGATAGCAAGACTGGCATTGCTGGCCACTTTTGCGTCGGCATCAACCGCGGGAATGGCAATCACTCCGCTCACATAACCTTCGGCATTGGCCGTTCCCTGCACAAAGGTGCTGTCGGAGCCGTCGGGCGCGCTGCCGGCCGTAATATTGACATTGCCGAACGCCAGGATACTGCTGTTATCAGCAATAGTCACCTCTTGGT
Source organism: Veillonellales bacterium (assembly GCA_039680175.1). NCBI lineage: Bacteria > Bacillati > Bacillota > Negativicutes > Veillonellales > Veillonellales bacterium. The sequence goes on from JBDKTO010000043.1 coordinate 58,097, forward strand.
CTGTTGTGAGATCTGTTGAAGCTTTGGCAACGCCTACGGCAGCAGTACCCCAGGTACTCACCTCCGACGCAGCGGCGGCTAAAGCGCTGGTGTAGCTGCCGATATCAATATTGCCCAGGCTGGTAAGCTGATCATTTTTCCCTGTCTTCACGTCATTTTTAAGAGTGGCCTTTATTTTTGAATTGGTACCGGCGCCGGCGGCCAGCAGGCCGCCTGTTTTTAAAACAACCTCATCCGTCACATTTAAAATACTGTCGGCGACAATAGTAATCCTGCCGGGCACCAGAAAGGGATCCGTGCCGGAGGTAAGCGCAACATCATCGTCAAGTGCCGAGACGGCGGTACCAGAAATGGTGGTCTTGCTGACAGCGGCCGCCGCATTTAAAACACCGCCGCCGCCGGCCGAAACACTTTTCCCCGACTGCGCGGTCCCGAAGGAATTGACCGCCGTCTGGGTAATGGTGCCCCGGGACGTCAAGGTTGTGCCGCTGCCGATTTCGGTATTGACGCGCGATGCAAGATCATTGGTAACCGCAGCGCCGCTGCCGCCGACTACGGAAGCATTGGTCGAATCCGCCCTGCCAAAATATTTATGGGAATGTTCGGCGTCGATAACGATTGCTCCGGCTGTAATCCTGGCATTTTTACCAATACCGGTAAAAGTGACGCTATCGCCGTTAATATCTGTAACCGCGGCGTTGCCGGCCGCAACCCCGTATGCGCCGGCTACGGCTTTGGCCTCATTATCATCTGTGGCGTCAGCCGCGATGGTCAATAGACCGGTATCGGTCAACATAACGGCTCTGTCGCCCAAAAGGGCCATTGTTGACATTCCGTCGGTAAAAGCATCTGCCACAGCCCCGCTGGCTGCAAACAGTCCAATCCCTGCCGCGCCGGTGGCATCGGCCTGCTGCGCGCTGTTATTCGTCGCCAGTATGGAGACATTTCCGGCCGGCAAAGTAACGTCTGTTCCTGTCTGAGCCAAAACCTTTGTGGTATTATGAGCGACAGACTGCGCGCCGTAACCGGCAGCCAGCAGCCCTCCGGCCGTGCCGGTGGCCGCCGCGCTGACCAGCTTATCTTTGTCGCTAAGCGGCGCACTTTTGGCCTCAATATCCAACTGCTGATATTTTTGAAATACGGAGCTGGCGGAAACACTGGCCGTAACGCCGTCTTCCCGGTAAGCGTTGCTGATAACCGCGCCGGCCACAGCGGCCCCGCCGCTTGCCCCCCAGCCTTCGGTACTGACGGTGCCGGTATCGGTGGCCGTAACGGAAACTTTGCTGTCCGTGCTGTCATTGCCGGTAAAAGTACCCCCCGCCGAAGCGGTAACGGTATTGATCACATGAGCGTCGGCCACCGCCGCTCCCAAACCGACAAATCCCAGCGTACCGGCATAGCTTTTGATCTGGGCCGCCGGATTTTTCCCATCTTTTTCAGCAGCGTCAACTTCGACGTCCGGTGAAGTCACCGTGGAAGTATCAATGACCGCCGCCACATTATCATAGATACGCGTATAGCCCACGGCTCCTCCCACGCCACCCAGGCCGATTGCGCCGGCGCCAGCAATATTGCTGCTGCCGTTGACCGCTTCCGCTTCAACATTCACCGACTTAGCCGTAATAGTCGCCGCGGAAATATTGGCATGCACCCTATTGTCGTTGGTACTATACATAAATTTTTTCAGTCCGAAAAGCGATGCACTGTTAAGCCGCTGTTGTTCACCGGCGTCAAGATTTGACATCGGCTGAATCGTCCCGGGAGTAGAACCGAAAGTATCCAGCTCCGTCAATATCCCGCTGCTGCTGGCGTTATCTTTTTCATCCAGTTGGTTCATCGCCTCATCCGCAGTGCCGCTGCCAATCAGAATAAGCGAAACCGCACCGCTTAAACCGCCCAGGCCGGCCCCGCCGGATGCCGCCAGAAGGTCAATGTTCCTGGTACCGTCGGCCGTTACCGCAAAGGTACCCGGAGTGGTAATATTGCAGTCTTGTACCTCGCTGTCAACCCTGCTTTTGAGTACGACAACATTTACACCGGCGCCAAGTCCGGCAATGCCGCCCCCGGCCAATAAGCCGGATTTGATGTCGATCTTTACCGTTTCCGCGGCATTTACTGTCACATTACCCATGTCAAAGTCGTTACTGGTATTGTCAGCCCCGCTGACAGACGAAGCGGCCGCGGTCTTGGCTATATTTTTAACATGATACAGACCGGCCGCGGTATCATTGTTAAGCGATGTTACGCCGGCCGCGCCGGCCAATCCCACATCGCCGCTGATTGCACCGCCGACAAGTCTGCCGGTAAAATCATTGTTCATATCGGCGTCAACAGTAAGATCGCCGGCCAAAGCAATCGTCGTGGTAAAATCGGTGACCTCTTCATCGCCCACATACGCCTTGGTCGTATTATTGCCGACACCGACGACAAAGGTCCCGGCGGCGCTTAACGTCGAACTGAAAGCGCCGGTGCCGGCGATCGCATTAAAACCGCTGTCCGTAGCGGCGTCGACCGACAAACTATTAGCCGCGACCAGCCCCTTTTGCACATATGCCTGGGTATCGGCATGAAAAATGTTGAGTACCGCCGTGCCGGCGCCGCTAACGCCGCCCCCCGCCAAGCCCGCCACAATGTCAACCGCTTTTTCCGAACCTGCGGCTTTGACCGTAACGGCCCCTGCCGTTGGTTTTAAGGCCTTGGTGCCGTCGGAGGATGCGCCGGTTAATTTCTGTTCATCCTTGCTCTCCGCGGCCAGCGCGCCGATTGTGGCGCCGGAAATATAGCTATGGGTCGTCCGCTGCAAATTATTGGTTGATACCGCGCCGGTGGCGGCAACACCCGTACCGCCGGCCGCGCCGATAATGAGATTGCCGGCAAAGCTCTGGCTGGAAGCATTGACATAGACCTGCGGCACCGTAAATTCGGCAAGGTTAGTGTCAATTTTAGCCCCATCGTCAATATAGGCGTTGGTTTTACCGCTCATCACGTTGGTAATCGGCAAAACAGCTGCCCCAACCTCGCCGCTTACCCCCAGGCTGACAGCATCGGCAATGACTGCCTGATGAGAGACAGCCGCCACCGCCAGCCCCTTAACCGCTGTCGTTTTTTCGCTGAGATCAGGAACATTGGCCAAATTGTCGGCCTTTATTTTACTGACGTCAATAGCTTCTTGCAGTTCGCCGCTGTTTACATCGAAAGAACCGCCCGTGCCCTTGGCGTCCACCTGGGTACCGCTGCCGCTGACATAAGCGTTCGTACTGCCGCCCATATCGTTGACAACCACAGTAAGGCCGGCGCCGACAGCTGTTGCACCAATACCGAGCGCATTGCCGATGACATCCACACTGTCGTCATTTTCCGCCAGCACACCGACATTGCCGGCCGCAATAACCTTGGCGCCGCCGCTAATATAGGCGTCCGTTACATTATTCATGATATTGGTAACAAACGAGCCGGCGGCGCCGACATCCCCGCCTACAGCTTCACCGACAGCTATCGTATTAATCACACCGCCTGATTTGCCGCTAATCTGCAAATCCCAAATATTATAGTCCTGGCCGGTATCCCCCTTGATATAAGCATCTGTCGTGTCGGTAATCTTATTAACCGCTACGCCTGCTCCCACGGCAGTCGAGCCAGGTACAATCGATATCCCGCCGGCCAAAGAATCAATTTCACCCTGACTGTCGGCCAGTACACTGACGTCGGCTTGGCCGCCGGTAATTACCGACGTGTTAATCGCAGCGCCGGTCGTATTTTTAATTATATTGGTGGTTAACGAGCCAAAGCCGCCGAAATACTTCGCGCCGCCAATACCTGCCGCCGCTGCCCGTATCGTGGCTGTGTTATCTCCTTCAACCCCTACGGTGAAGGCGTTATTTAATATGTCGTCCGTTATCTTGGCGGTGGTTTTATTCGCAACTTCATTCCAGGCGGTCGCGGCGCCGACCGCCACCTTGCCGGCGCCGCCCACCGCGCCTGACAAGGCGTAAATATCCGTATTATCGTCGGCCTTAACGGTTATGTTTTTAGCCGATACCGTTTTATCTGGTAAATTTTCCGTATCGGAAATTTTTTCCCGTTTGATTTCAGACGACGTGGTATTGGAAATATTATTTAAACTGACAGAACCGTTGACATCGACATTTTCCGCGGCGCCGCCAGCAGCGGCTATATTATAAATTTTGCCTTCACTGTCAGCCTGAACCTGCAGATAATCCACGGCCTTATCTTTATTGCTGTTCGTAAGGCCGGTATTCGTAATATCAGCCGAGGTAGTATTGCTAACGGTATTATATCCCAACGCCAGGCCTGCGGCCGTCCCTTTCGGCACCTTAAGACTGATGCTGACCTGCCCGGCCCCCGTGGCGATCAAAGCGTCATCCGCAGCATTTACCTTCAATTGATCGGCTGCAATATCCGCATTGCTGATGTCCGCAGTAGTGTTATTGCCGATATCGCTCCATACCACTGAACCTGCCCCGGCGAAATTGCCCTTAGCCACCCCGACACCGGCAGCCGCATCGGCAAACAGACTGTGTACAGCAGCCGTAACGTTCACCGTGCCGCCGCTGCCGGTGGTAACGGACGATTTGTCAACCCCGGCGGCAAAGGTATTCTTCACCTTATTATACACAATAGAAGTACCTATATTGCTGCCTGCTCCCTGTCCCACGCCGGCGACTGCAATAATCCTGCCGCCGTCTTTCTTGGCGCTGCCGTTAAGCACTGAATCGCTGTCATCATAGTCAAGATAACTGCTGCCGGTGGTATCAACAATTTGCGTTTTAACCGTCTTGCCGTCTTTATCTTTGACCACATTGCCGTTTTCGTCTTTTTCCTCAATATAGCTATAGTCTTTAACCGATCCTTTCGCTATTTTCTTATCGTAATCATCAACGCCCCGCGTATCATTCGCCAGAATTGTCGCCGTATCAGTGATATTCACCGCTGAATGATTCTGTACTGCGGCCTTGATGGTATTGTGAACATCATTAATGGCAACGCCGCCCATAAAGGCTCCAGATTGTTTTCCGTCGCCGGCAGTACCTACAGTCAGCCCTAAAGCGGCCGAAACAATTGTCGACGCCGACTGCGCTGTATCTTCAAATTTTGTAAAATTTTCAACCGTACTATTATCCACGATTGCTTCCGTCTGATTGCCAACATCGCTATAAGTCAGCGCTGCGCCGATTGTCGCCCTGGAATTGCCTCCCAGCACGGCCGCGCCGCCCGTTCCTGTCGTGATTTTGTCATAGGCGGTCACCACCGCACTTTTGCCGGACCGGTTGTCGCCGCCGACAGTACTGTTAAGAATTTTAGCCGAAGCAATATCGCCGCTCTTGTTAAGCGATACTGAAAAACCGCCTTGACCGGACTTGCCCGCTGTCTGACTATTATTGTCCTGAATGCCAATGCCCAGGCCAATGGCAAACTGCTGCCCGCCGGTCAGCGCCAGCACCTCGGCGCTATCCGCATTTTCAATGGTAGAATTGCTAATATAAGCCTGGGAGCCACGGTCGTCGTCAGCTGAATCATTCATCAGATTGAGGGCAATGGCTCCCGCCACACCGGCGGAAAACTTGGCGGATTTGTTACCCTGCTTGGTCAAAGCTCCGCCGCCGCTCCAGGCGCCCAAAAAGGTGTTGTTGACGGCATTTACCGCCACACCGGCGTTACCAAAATTGAAAACAATCTTCACACCGTCAATATAAGCCTGATTGCTGCTATCTACCGCATTGACCGAAGAACTGCCCGCTGCCGCGATACTGAAATTTGGCGCCTGCTGAATATCGCTGCCGCCCGGTTTATCTAATTTCTCCGCGGGAGCAATCTTGGCACCCAGCGATTGTATCCAGCCTGTTTGCTTCCCGCTTAACCAGTCGGACAGGCTGGCACGCTTACCGTCAACGGATTTTTTGATTTTATCCGACAGGCCGGACCCCGGCTTCTTATCCGGGTTATCGCTTGCTGATTCTGCTGCCGCCACGCTGATACTGTGAATAGCGCCCGTTATATCGCTGTCTACATCGACGGCATTGGCAGAGATTCCATACCCTATAGAATCATAGTCACCGATATGTCCTTTTGCCGCCATTCCCAGCTGCGATCCATCCGCATTGTCGGCATCGTTATCACCGATATACGCCTTCGTATGGTCCGTCACATTATTGACCGCAATGCCAAAACCTACGCCGGTATTGGACGACGAATTAACGGCACCGGCCACATTGATGATGTTTTCATCTTCATTGGCGGCTACTGTTAACACCCCGGAAGTAATCTTTGTTTCGTCATCCACCGAGGCCTCGCTGGAATCGTTGACCGTCGCCAGAGAAAAAACGCCGTTAGCCCCGAAACTGGCGCCGCTGCCGGCCGATGGCGCAATGGAGAGCACGCCGGAATCATTATCAGACTGAACAGTCATGGCGTTGGTACTATTATTAACCTTAACCCCTTCGGCAATATACGCCTGGGCTGAATTATCATTATCCATAAGCAAAGTAGTCGCACCGACTGATTTGGAGCCTTCCGTCCCAGTCGTGCCGAAAAACAGAATGCTGATATTGCCGCCCACATATACCTGGTCCTGCCGGGCTTTAGCCAGGATAGTCAAAGGGCTGTCCCAACTGCATAGAGAAGTATCGTCTGCCGCATCATATTTGCTGTCCCACTTGCCGCTGCCCGTATCCTTTGCCAAAGTTATTTTGGCGCCCCGTTCCACTACCGCTCTGCTGGTATTGTCATAATCCGTAATAGCCGCCGCCCCGCACAGGCTATACGTCTTGCTGGCATCCGGCGGCTGAGAATCCGCCACACTGTCGGTGGCCTGAACAAAAACATTCATATAGCCTTTGGCCAGTCCCAGATTGCCGTTGGCATGTTTGGCGACGAATTCGGTAAATCCGTCATATGTCAAGTCATCAAGATAAGTTTCATCATAAGGTATATAAGCATTGCTCAATAAGCCGAGATGATCAGCCGTGATGTCAGCTTGTTCACCGACAGTGGCGGAAACGTCATGGTCAATATCGGCGTACAGCACGGCGGCATTGATATTGACAAGCCCCGCATCCGTGCTGTTCTTGCCGTCAATGGAACTATCGGCCTGCAGCCGCTGGTACGCATCCGAAACCTTGGAAAGAACGGTCACATCCTTGGCTTGGATTACAGCCTTCTTACCGATAGAAGCATTGGCGGTATGGTTTTGTTCAATATAGTTGACACATCCGGCCACATCCAGATGTTTTCCCACTTTTTCCAAAATATTGGGAATCGTTTTAACCTTGCCGGATATTTTCTGATTCAGGCCCCCGATCCCCTGAACCGCTTTGGCACCTCTTACAATAAGTCCGCTGATTGCGTCACTGCCGACCGCGGTGCTGGCGGAATTGGAATTTGTCTTTATATTATCGTTGGCATCCACAATTAAATTAGGCTTGTTTGCTGCATTATCTTCTTTTAAATCAGCGTTATAAGCAGCATTTACCTTGGTATCCACATTGCTGACATTGACCGCTATCCCGAAAGAACCTTTATCCAGAGCCATGACCGTTGAACTTGTGGAGATATTGTTGGTGTTATCGGCCGTAACGCTGACATTTTTGCCGGCCTTAATAACTGCCCCCCGATCCACCCCCGCTGTCGTATCGACATTCATTTTCGATACGACCACCGAGACCCCCAGGCCCTGATCCTTACTCATCTGTATAATATTAGCCTTAAGCGTGGCCTCGTTTTGCGCCCCTATCCGTACATTACTGCCGGAAACAGCCGCCCCGCTTTCTACCTTGGCCGCGGCTGTGGAATTCAGTTCCGCATACATGCCGGCAAAGTTAAAAGTATCATTAACACTACCCGTAATCAACGGCAGCTGATAAACGGCTATTTCATTCTTGGCGGTACTCTTAGCGGAAATATCCGCCGTATCGGCTGCCGTAATGGTGACCCCGCTGCCGATTGTGACAGCAGCCTCGCTGTCCACTTTGGCGCCGGCGCCATCAATTCCCAAAACAGAAATTGCTTGACCGCCAATCGTTTCCGCCAGACCCAGGCCGGAAAAAGAAGAATAGGATGAAGCGGCCTCAGCTGTAACCGTCACATTATTTCCCTGTATATTCACCGTATTCGTGTCCGTACCGCCAATCGTAATCCCGGCCTTCGCCGAAGGCGCAGCTGAAGTTTTTCCGCCGTCTGAAGCAGCTTTGATAGTCACATTCCCGGCTTTATAATCGCCGCTGGCCTGGGCATAGATTTTGGTACCTTCCTTAATATTTATCTGTGGAGCGTCAATCGTTACCGCGCCCGAATCGCCGGTAGACGCGGCCGCTTCAATATTGCTGCGGTTCCGATCGCCTGCCGCTACCTGACGGGTGGAAATGACCACATCGGTAAGGGTAATGGAGTCTGTGGCCGTAATTTCATAGTTTGTCCCGTCAGTACCATAAACATCATTGCCGCTGCCGCTCCAATCAATTTCAGCAGGGTCAATCAAAACGCTGCCGGTTTTGCCGTGCTGAGCTCCGGCCTTAAAGTTTCCCCCCTGAATGTCCACCCGTTGGCTGCCGCTGAATTCGATGGCCCCGCCATCGCCTGAAGTACCGGCACTGGCGTCAACCATGGCATTTTTTTGTATATATGCGTTCTTTTCCGCTGCAATCCTGACGTTACCGCCGCCGGAATTTGCCTTGTTTCCTTTGACAGATACTACCGCACCCTCCGTCAAAGTAATATCATTGCCAGCCTTAAGGTCAATCGCGCCGCCTTTTTGGTTCGCTGCCCCCTCATTGACGATTTTGCCGCTGTTGACAATATCTTTATCAGCCACAATTTCAATCGTCCCGCCGTCAACAGCAATTTTTGTGCCGCCGGTAAGACCGTTATCATTGACCAAATCGCTGAAATCAGGTTTGGCAGCCGTAAAGCTGGCCCCTGACCTGATAATGCCTGCATTGCTGAAATCAGTGGCACGAACCGAAATACCATTAGCTGCATTAATTTTACCCTGTACCACAATACTGCCATCGGCAGAAAGCGGTACTGTTTTAGCCCAATCATCAGGTTTGAAATTTGACCAGTAGGCACTGGTTCCAGCCTGTCCATTCAGTGTATTGTTTAAAAAATCATCTATTTTACTTTGCGAAGGAGTTGCCGCCGTAAGTGTTCCCACATTAATTACGCCGGTTTTTCCCACCATGATTCCATAAGGATTCAGCAAAAATACATTGCCGCCGATTTTGCCGTTTTTTATGCCGTTTAACATACCATCAATATTGGAACCATGACCGCCGCTGACATAGTTTAATAAATTAGCCGCCGTTATCGTGCCATTGCTATTCGAAAAATGCAGATTTACAATGTCGCCGCTGGCTACATTGAAGTCTTTAAATGAATTGAAGGCATTCTTGCCCCGGAAGGTATCTGTATGTATATCCGTAACATTACCATTGACATCTACCTTTGTAGCCGTTCTGTTATCTAGCGTGATATTGCTGGCGGCATAAGCGTCCTGCAGGCCAAGCCCTCCTAAAAACTGCAGCGCAACGATACTGGCAGCAACTTGTTTGGCAAGATTTCTGCGCCGTCTTAAGCAATCATAAGCGATTGCCTTTGGCTTGTTCTTTTTTTGCGCCGCACGCCTTAAATTAAACTGGGCCGTACTCTGCCAGGATGGCTTTTCATAACCCCAGGCACGCCGCCATGTTCTTTGCATACTTGCCATTATCTTTCCTCCTCATAAAACTTTCCCTGCCAACTATCGTAAAAGAGTGTGCTTCACTCTATCCACTGGTAAAATCATGCCGCATATACCAAAAACGATTAGCACCGATGGACTGAACAGCAAAACCAAAAACGCCGGTTTGCACTTTGTTATCTAAAAGGGTAACGCCGGAAAAAGATGTGTCCGACGTTTTATATGGGGGCTAACCTCTAAAAATAGCTATAAAAAGACCGAATTACCTTAATTATAAAGTAATTCGGTCTTTTTATATACTATACGAAAGTATATTCTTTCCCATTTTATTCTATCGTTCTTCGATTATTTTTTTCGTAAGCTCATTTCGGCTGCTGATACTTAATTTAGCATAGATAGTTTGCAACGCTTTTTTTACAGTAATTTCAGCAATCATCAGACTGTCCGCTATTTTGCGATTCGGCAATCCATCTGCGACAAGTTCGGCAATTTCCAATTCTCTTCTTGTAAGATTTAACAGTTTATCACCGTTTTCCAGTTCATCCTGCATAGCTTCAATTTTTTTAGCAATGGCTGCGTACTGTGCTCGAACTTTGTCAACAAACCCGGCGTATTGCTCATTCTTTTCCAATTCAGCAAGAATCGGAAGAATATATTCCCCATTTTCCACAAAGGGTATGATCAATTGATCCGGAGCAGCGATATCAAGCGCCTGTTTAAGAGCGGCCCGGGCTTCCCGGTCATGTTTCCGTTGATACTGAGCGGCAGCTACATAAATATGAGTATATACCTGTCCCAACAGATTGGGAAAAACATTCGCCGTATTAATAAACGACCTGGCGAGACCGAGAAGCTTCAAATATTCACCCTTCAGCAGCAATGATTTGCCGTATACAATGTTAAAAAATCCATGACTGGGAAAAAACAAACGGCTTTCCTGAAGTTGACCGGTTGCAATCCATGAAGGGATCTTCTTTACCTGATTTAAACAAGAATAAATAAACCCCTCACACAGATCTGCCGTATGAACACATAAATACTGCCCATATTGTTTAATTTCCCGACGGATTTCCTGCAAAAGATTTTGTATGGAAAATAAATTTCCCTTAACAAAAGCCAGACGGATTTGCAAAAATAAGGCACATATGATAACCGTCAGCTGCCGACGGGGCTGCGCCGTATCCATTGCTTTATACATAATGATTTCAGCATTTTCAAAATCGCCGATATAATAATAACGCTCTGCCTCCATGAGATACTCCGTACCGGAACCATGTCCGTCGGTCAGCCGGTAATAATAGGGCGCGCACTCCATTATTTCACTGACTTCCTGCTCAAGCTGCCCGCTGTCCCGATAAAACAAATAAAGGACAGAAGGTGAGCCTGTCCATGAAGATTTATTGTCAAACAACCGGGACGTCCCCCGCATTAACCGACAGGCTTCTCGATGATGTTCAGACATTCCGGTAATGCTGTTATATTTAGTAAAACTATATAGCAGTTCAAGCTCTCCCCTCAAGTATCTTTGCCTTTGCTCATCCTGAATCTCGTCAATATACCGGATGATCTCCGCAGTCTGAGTGGCAAATAACTCTTTTTCATTAAATAAAAATAGCGTTCTAAGATGAAGTAAACAGGCTATTGGATGTTGTCGCTTCACTTTCTTCGGGCATTCAGCAAAAATCCGACTGACCCTTTTTCCCCGTTCATTATTAATACTGTTGCCTTTATCCAGTTCGATGACAGTTAACAGTTTGTCAAAATCAGCGGCTTTATAAAAACAATCCATCGCATGAATATAATCTTTGACACTTACATACCACATCCCAGCCAGCCGAAAAATCGCCTGCCGGGTTTCACCTTTCTGCCGATCCAGTATTTTTCTCAGATAACCGGTAAGAACATTATGCATGCGATAGGTTCTATTCACCGGATCGTATGTAACAAAAGCATTCTTCGCTATAAGCCAGTTGAGTATTTTTCCCACATTCTTTTTTTGAACCATCGCTTGGGCCTGGGGCAAGGTAAAGCTGTCAAAAATACAAATACTTAGCAAAAATTCCCTGACTTCTGCCGAGCAATGTCTGTAGATAACCTTGTCGATGAGATCATGCAAGCCGGTCTTCCAATCAACCTTTCCCTCCTGCAAAAAACTTAACATGCAAAGATATACGGCGCTGATCCAGCCTTCGGTATAATCATAAAGTGCCGCTGCTTCCCCGGGTTTAAGACGGATTCCACATAGCTTATAATACTCAATGATTTCGTTCTTTGTAAACTCAAAAACTTTTTTATCAATCACATAACAATAGCCTTTCAGAGCCAGTTCTGTCGTATTTTCGCCAAACATCACCCGGGATATGATTACAATATGCAAATTTGGCTGAACCGTCTTGATCAATCGTTCCAGAAATTTATCCATATCTTCGGATAACAGTAAATGATAATCATCAATTACAATGACGGTTTTATTGGTAAATTTCACACTTTCTATCATCTCGATAGCCTCTTCGATAAAGATACTGCTTATCGGTGCTCCCAAAGCGGCCAGGCTATTTGCACAGCCAGTATCCAGCTTTTGAAACAAACGGCTGAACCCATGCCAAAAAACGCTCACCGAATCATCGGCCAGTGTTTGCCATACCACCTTCGCCTTGCATTTTTTCAAATATTCCTTCACAGCGGTAGTTTTGCCATATCCCATGGGTGCCACCACGACTGTTAAAGGATATTGCCAAATATTATTCATGATTTTATTCATCGACTTACGCCTGTATAAAACCGCAGTATTATGTGCTAACATTGTAAGCCATCTCCCAGGAGCAATATGATTCGCAGCATCTTAGAGGGTACGCTGGACGGCTTGTAATCGGACACTATATTCCAATTAAGGTTCTCATTTTCTCTTCGCAATAACATCAAATCCTGCTCCGTTTCCTTCGGATAATGAACTGCTCTTCTCCATTCGACGGTGATTTTCCTGCTTGATGGCAATTCTGCCATTGCTTGCTGAACAGAGTATTTTCCCATCATCTAATGCCTGTTCATTTTTTTGATCCATACTCTTTATCCCCTTTCTTATCCACCATAAAAGCAAACCCTCTACCAAAAATCTTGGTAGAGGTCAACATCAGATAGCTTCATCACCCAAGGCTTATATTGCCGAATAGCCCGACGATGTTATATTCCAGCACCCATCCATATTCCCAGCACCTTTCTCTGGTTACTCGTATTGCATCAATTGCTGACCGATTTGGTCGATACCCATAATAATCTTCAAGAAAGACGGGCTCTACTTTTGGCTCAAATGCCATGCGTGTCACCATTTGGGCAATTCGGTCTTCGATTGTTGGTATCCCCAATAATCTTTTCTTACCATTCTTCTTAGGGATTTCCACACCCCCTTACGGCTTTCGAGAAATAGCTTCCCGATGACATATGGTTCCACAGTTTGTAGAGATTGTCTTTTAGATTTTCTTCGTATGCCTCAAAAGTAATGCCATCTACGCCACCAGCACCTTTATTTGCTTTTACCAGCTTGTACGCGGTTAAAACCACATTTTTGGAAATTTGAAACGATTTTTCCCCGTTCATAAAATCCTCTCATTTCTGGTTGTTTTATTTGCGAGTTATGAATGATAGAATCCCTTCGCTCCACCCTCATTACAAAGGTTTCCTCACTACTACGGATTCTTCCGCACCTGTACAGTTCATCACTATTCACCCTCGTCGTTCTCTGCTTGGATTTTCACTTAACATTACTGCACAGGATTCTCCTGTTCCTAAAAAGAGCCTATGTCATGTTCCTAGGATCTTTACACCGACAGCCGTTCAGTCAGTAATCAGGTTTCTTCTGAACTCCTCCCACCTGCGTCAAAAAACAGTTGGTTTTGACTGTATTTTCGTATTAACGATGCTTCGTCGATCTCTTCACTTTCGTTTAGCTCCACAACACATACCTGACTGCTCTCAACAGCCTTTTCCCTTGCGCTCAGTACCATATCTTTAGGATATAGCTCCCAAGGATGGTTTGAAACTTACACCTGAATATCGGTTTCGAGAAGGCTTCTCTCATCTCTTTTAAAGCACGCCGTTAATGGCACTTCAGGACACACTTTGACGCTTATTTTTAAGGAATGAAAAAGTTTTCTCGGCAAGAAGGAATATTCAAAATTTAGTATAAATACCATATATAAACAATAATTGCCGTTGGACCAGAGAAAAGAAAAGTCCAATTACACTAGAATTATACACTAGCGTAATTGGACTTTCATTGTTTATTAGGAGGTGAAATGAAGGTTGGTTCTATTTAATAATGGATATGGGCCAATATGAAGGAGGGACAGAGATGTTAATTAACGAAACCGGACCTAATGCTCGGTACAGCAAAATGGTTTTATTTGGTTGTTGGTTAGGATGGTTTTTGAATTTTGCCGACAGATCCCTATTAGCTCCGTTAATTCCACTCATTAAGCAAGAGATGAATCTTGGCTATTTAGGTGTAGGGTTTTTAACAACTGCTTTTTTTATCGGCTACACAATAACGCCTGTTCCAGGCGGTTATTTAGCTGATAAATTTGGTGCCAAGAAAGTGATTGTTCCCAGCATGGTTGGTTTTGGTTTTACCACATTATTTACTGGATTTGTGAATTCCGCTCCGATGTTATCTTTAGCACGGGGGATAACCGGATTATTTGAAGGTTCGTTTTATGCAACTGCTGTTGGTTATGTATCCTCGGTTTTTTCAAAGGCTAACCGCGGCAAGGCGATGGCACTCTATTCTACCGGCTGGACGTTGGGAAGTATGGCCGGAATATTTTTTGCAACTTTTATGGGCGTTAATTACGGCTGGCGTTCTCCTTGGATGTTTATGCTTATTCCCACATTATTAGCAGCTTGGTTGTTTTGGAAGTATGTCCCACAGATGAAGCGGGAAGAAACGCCGGCCTTTCTGGAAGCAGCTATGGCAGGCGGTAAGCAAAAAGGAGTTTTAAGAGATGTGCTTAAAGTCCGTAATGCTTGGATTATCTTTGCCTTGCAATTTATTGCAAATTTTGGTTACTGGTCTATTAACACGTTTACCCCATTATACTTTGCCGAGGTAAAAGGTTTTTCCTTTGTTGCATCCGGATCGTTATTAGCTGTTATGCTAATTGCGGGAACATTTGGTTCTATTGCATCAGGTATAGTATCAGACCGGCTGGGTAGAAGAACTGGTATCTCCCTGTTTTTCGCTACAGCAGGATTAACTTGGTTCGGAGTGTTAAACTCCACAACTGTTAGCGAAACGTTAGTCTGGGCAGCAATCTCCGGTTTCTTTATTACCGGGTTATATCCTACGATTTTAGCTTGGATGACAGACTGTGTGTCTCCCAACTTAACAGCGGCTGCCAGCGGATTTGGTATTATGGGAGCAGAAGTTGGCGCATTCACAACTCCCATGGTATCCGGAATAATCGCCAATGCAATGGGACTGGACGTGGCCATGAATATCTATATTGCTTCCTATATTGTTGGCGCAGTTGTCGTATGGGGCGGAAAAGAAATGATTGGCGGTACAATTCAAACAGGAAAAGCCCAAACTATCAATATCAATTAACTTTAAGGGGGATGAGCATGGGATCGTGGTTAACGCTACCAAATGATGAACTGGCACGGTTTCAGGGCAGCCGCTGTTATCAGTTAATTGTTGAAAAATATTTGGCAGCAATAGGAAATAAAGACTGGCAGCAGCAGGTACAGGAATTATTGTCTATGGGCAGCCCCCTTAGTTCCTATCAATATCCGGCGTTGTCAAATTGGGAATTCCAGGTTTCTCCGGGATCGGGTGCACACCACACTCATTTTGGCGGCTTAGCGCTGCACACTTTGCAAAACCTGGAGTATGCCGAAAGCTGGGCTACCGTTTATCAGTCAAGAAGTATTCCGGTCAGCAGGGATTTGTTGTTTGCTATGATTATTCTTCACGATTGCATGAAACGGTTTATTTATCAATTTGATGATCAATTTAACCTGGTTAAGGCGGAAGATCCTTTTATAGCGAAAAGTGAGGATCATCATTCGTGGGTAATCAGGGAAATGGCGGCTAGAGGCTTTGATGTTGAACTGATTAAGGGCGTTGCAGCTATGCATGGTATTGATGATGTTTCCCTCGATAGCGGAGTTACAGGGACTGCGGTTGTTAGCCATTATCTTCACATCGGTGATTCGCATCTCAACTATACAGAGGATGACATTAGGCCGGAACACGTCATCGGCTTTCTTGCTGATTCCGACTGGCACTGGAGCGGCCAGGCACAGAGAAAAAGTCATTTTCTTGCAAAAATAATGGCGAAAAAGCTTCAGGCGGACCCTAAATATCTGGCTCTTTATTTAGGGTCGAGATTTACTTTTGAAAAAATTGGTTCAATCATTGAAGCGGATGGATATGAACAGGCTGCCGGTAAGGTTGAGGCCATGATTTCGCTGAAGTGATAAACTTGGAATGACGTCACCTATTGAGTTCAGGGTATTGAACGACCGTCTCTTTAGGCAAGAAGTCGAAGTCGACAAATTAAAAATAGCAAAATAATGCTTCCGGCCACCGTGCCGGTTTTTTTTGCCTGAAGTCCCAAGATATAGGTTATAATGTCAATCGCTTTTTACTCATTTTTACCCAATAAAACACAGTATTGCCTGCCTAATTGCCTTCTCATCCATATAATGTAAAAAAGTCTTCCAAGGCTAAAGTCCTGGAAGACCTGATTTCATTACATTTTAAATGGTGCGCCCGGTAGGAATCGAACCTACGCCACCGGTTCCGGAGACCGGTGCTCTATCCCCTGAGCTACGGGCGCATATTGTTTTAACCACAAATAGCATTATAACATAATGCATGCAGCATGTCTAATTATTTTAAAGAACTTTTTACAGCAAAATATACCTTACGAAAGAGCGGACCAAGCTAACCGCTATTTTTCTTCTATCGCTGCCTGACAATAGGGGCATTTCTTCCAGCCCCGTTCCAATTCCCTGCCGCAGGAACGGCATTTTGGCTTCAGGGTATAGCCGCAATAAGGGCATATCTTAAACTCTTCTTTTACTTTACCGCCGCACATGGTACAGCAAGTCGTTTCGTCTACCACCGTGGCTTCCACGTCAATAATATCCGGCTTGGTTTTTGATGATTTCATCCGCGGCTTGCGCCCCAGCAGTAAATACAGGGGAAAAACAATAATCAGCATAGCCAGGGTTCCAAGGGACCACAATAAGGCAGAGCCAAGGTCATGGCCACGGCCTCTGGCATCACTATACACCCAATACGCTGCGACAAATGCAATTAAAAAACTGATGGCGGCCATACCGGTTCCCCCTATAAATTCCATGACTTATCCGACTGAATTCAGTCCTATTTGATTATAGCACGTCAAAAGTCAGTTAAGCAATATCAAAGGCTCTCGCCCCAGTGTAACCTGATACATGCATGGTTCTGTAGTCAGCCGCTAATTTCATCCAACGTCCTGCCTTTTGTTTCTTCGCCAAAAAACCAAACCACTGCGGCAATCAGCAGCATAACTATCGTAAACATAAAGAATACTCTCGCAAAGCCACCGTTGTCGGTAATCATATAGCCCACTACCGTAGGCGCCAATATACCGCCGATTCGGCCTACCGCAGCCGCCCAGCCTGAACCGAAAGCCCGCACCCGGGTAGGATATAATTCCGGTGTATAAGTATACACAACACCCCAGGCTCCCAAATTAAAAAAGGACATTAGGCTTCCCCAAATCAGCACTGCCGCCGGTGAGCCGCCCTGACCGAAAAAGTAGGCGCATACCGCACTCAAAGCGAGAAAGCCTGCCATCGTTCCCCGCCGGCCAATCCGGTCCACCAAATAAGCCGCAGTAAAGTAACCAGGCAATTGGGCAACCGCCATTAACAAAACGAACTCAAAAGTTTTTAGCACTGTATATCCCTGCCCAACCATTAATGACGGCAGCCAGGTAAAAATGCCATAATAGGAATAAACAATGCCAAACCACAACACCCACAGCATTGCGGTACGCTTGACAAAGCCGCGAGCCCAAAGATCAGCAAAAGCCACCCGGCTGCTTTTCTTCGCCGGAGGTGCTACTGCTTCCGCCGTCACCGTCATCCCGACTGTCGACCGCTCTATTTTGCTGACGATGTGATGGGCTTCCTGCAAGCGCCCCTTGTTCAGCAAATAACGCACCGATTCAGGTACAGCCCGCCACACCTGAAAAATATACAACGCCGGCAGCGCACCGATAAAGAAGGCCATATGCCAGCCGTAGCGGGGAATAATCAAATACGATATGAGAGCCGCCGCCAGCCAGCCAACTCCCCAAAAACTTTCCAGCAAAACAATAAATTTCCCCCGGGCAGCCGGCGGTGAATACTCAGTCACCAAAGTAACCGCCACCGGTAATTGCCCACCAAGGCCAAACCCCACCAAAAAACGAAAAGTAAGCAGAGATTCATAACTCCAGGCCAGACTGCACAGCCCTGTCGCCACGCTGTAGATTAACAAAGTAGCGGCAAATATTTTTTTGCGGCCGAAATGATCGGCGGCCGAACCGGCCAGTACGGCACCAAGCGCCATTCCTACCAGTCCGATACTGCCAATGTAACCCATCTGAGTGCTGCCAAGGCCCCAATCTTTGGCCAACGCGGGTAATACAAAAGCAATAATTCCGGTATCCATAGCATCGAACATCCAGCCCAGCCCGGTAATACATAATAGTTTGTAATGAAAACTTCCCACCGGGATACGTTCCAAGCGACTAATGATATCCATAATGGCCTCCTTGATGTATTTACATCTGTCTTGTCACATGCGATTATTATAAATCATCAGCCTAAAAATGGCAAGCCCCTTTGAGAGACTTCCTGCTAATTGACTAATATTCCCTCCTGCCGCAATTCTTGCTCAATTTGCCGCAAAGCCTTACGATCAGGCAGCTCCAGCGTGTGCAAGTGTACGCCGCCGGTAACGATGGAAAGGGGTTCGGCGCCGCTGCCTGACAAATTATGCAGAAAATCCGCAATATCCCGCCGGGATGACAGCATCAAATTCGCCCGGATCTCACCATATACCGGATGTTCCACAACTACATCCAGCACCTTGCCCCCGTTATCAATCATGATGGTAAGCTCTTTGGCTAAAGCATCCCGTCCATGCCGGCAGGCCAAAGTAGCGGTAAGCGCTCCGGTCTTTTCCGCAGCCGGCAGAATATATCCCTGAGGGGTTGCATACACTGCTTCTCCGGCGGCCCGAAGAATTGCAATATCCCCAACGATAATCTGACGGCTTACTCTTAATTCCCGGGCCAGTTCCGTACCGGTCACCGGTTTGTCCGCTATTTTCAATTTTTGCAGCAACGCCCTGCGGCGCTCTTTCGTATCCATATGATCCTCTCCAGTCCGCTCCCATTTCAATCACTTGCCGCCCGCCAAATCGCTAAGCTTGCTTAACTCGCTACGCTGCCCCAATACAACCATGATATCGCCGGCCATGATAATTTCATCGGCCTGGGGGTTGGTTATCAATCGTTCCCCCCGTTTTACCGCCACTACGATAGAATCAAACTGCCGCTTGATTCCACTGTTGGCGAAGCTTTTGCCAACGAGCGGTGAATTGTCCCCAATCTGCATTTCTGCAATATCCATATGCAATTCCTGATTATAAAATACATTTTCCACAAAATCCATAATCACCGGTCTGGTCATTGCCGATACCATCCTTCTGCCGCCCATGACCGAAGGAAAAACCACAACATCGGCTCCGGCCCGATGAAGCTTTTCTTCCGCTTCCGGTCGATCAGCCCGGGCCACAATATGAATATCCGGATTAAAACTTTTCGCGGTCAACGCCACATAAACATTATCGGCGTCATGAGACAAAGCCGTGATAATTCCTCTGGCCCGCGCGACTCCTACTGACTGCAGCACTTCATCCAAGGTAGCATCGCCGTTCACTGCCAGCACTTTTTGTTCCACTAATTGAGCGAAGATGGCCGGATCCTTCTCAACAACGACAAACTTTTCTTGTTCGTGCTGCAGCCGTTCAACAACATTGGAACCAACCTTGCCGGCCCCGCAAACGATAATGTGTTTTTCCATACTGGCAATATGTCGAAGCATATCGTGCCTCCCTAAAATATCTTTGAGTTGTCCTTCAACCGTCATGCTGACAATCAGCGTCAAAGTATAATACGCCATCCCAAAGCCGAGTACAATCAAGCAAATAGTGAATATCCGGCCGGCCTGAGTATGGGGAATAATATCACCGTAACCGACAGTAGATATGGTTACAATGGTTAAATACAATGCATCAAAAAAAGGCAAATTTTCCAAAATCATAAAACCGGTAATACCGGCGATTAAAATGACCAACAGCAAAGCCGTGGATATTTTGAGCCGGGTTAGCAGCATTCTCTCACCTCAAAACCAGCATCCTATATTTTCCCTTGCTAATCCTTGGGGGTGGCCGATCTGTCAAGGATTTCCCTACTCCTTTTCGAGCAGGAAAATCCTTCTCTAATGTTGAAATATTTACTATATTCCATATTATTCGCTAAGGAGGCTTTTGTAATGAGTGAATTCACAGATTGGCACAACGATCTCTTAGGTGCCAAGGTAGTAGAGGCTTTGAAAAAAAATAATTTTACCGCCTCGTATGTGAAAACCCGTAAAGAAGCACTGGAAAAGCTGCTTGCACTAATCCCTCAGGCTGCCACAATTGGTATTGCCGGTTCCTGGACAATCAAAGAAATCGGACTGGATACCGCCCTGGAAAAGCGGGGAAATACTGTATATAATCACAATAAGCCCGGCTTGACCAAGGAAGAATCCCTGGAGGTACGCCGCAAAGAACTTCTCAGTGATGTATTTCTAACCGGAACCAACGCCGTCACTCTGGACGGACAGCTGGTCAACGTGGACGGAGCCGGCAACCGGGTAGCTGCCATGACTTTCGGTCCCAAACAAGTATATGTCATTGTCGGTACTAATAAAATCGTCAAAGACCTGAATGAGGCTCAGCAGCATATCAAACTGTACGCCGCACCGATTAACAATAAGCGCCTCAACTTGCCAAATCCCTGTGTAAAAACCGGCGAATGCATGAACTGTCAATCTCCCAGCCGGATCTGCAACATCACAACCATTATGCATAAACGCCCAATGGCCATCCAAATCCATGTTGTAGTTGTCGGTGAGCAATTAGGCTTCTAACCGCCAGAAGCCGGAGCAGATGAAGCCGGTAAAAAATCAGCTATCCGGGGAAGTATAACCGAAACGGTCGTTCCTTTCCCGACATTGCTGTCAATTTTAATATCGCCGTCATGACTGTTAATAATGCTGTAACAAATAGAAAGTCCCAGCCCTGTTCCATTTTCTTTTGTCGTATAAAAAGGCGTTCCCACTCGATTCAAAATTTCTTTCGGAATCCCCATACCATTATCCTGAACCGTAACAGTTGCTGTGTCCGAGTCAACCGAAAGCGATACATGAATCTCTCCCTTTTCCCCCACGGCTTCAATGGCATTGCGCACCAGATTAATCAGTACCTGTTTCACCTGGGATTCATTGCCGTTCACCCAGGCAGTCTGCTCCGTATAATAATCCAATATCGCATTTCTGGTTACCGCCTGGCTTTCCATCAGCAATATCACATCGCTGATGGTTTTAGCCAGGTCAATTTTTACCATATGACTGGGATTGGACGGCCGGGCCAGCATCTGAAATTCGCTGATCAGTTTTTCTATCCGCTCAATTTCTCCCGACATAACATTCAGATAACTCTGCTTCACCGGTTCTCCCTGTTTGCGCATGATGAGCTGAAGAAACCCTTTTATTGAAGTTAACGGATTGCGAATCTCGTGAGCAATTCCCGCCGCCAGCTGATTTACGCAGGTCAGCCGTTCCAGGCGAAGGCTCTCCACTTCTGCTTGATGACATCGTGCATCCCGTAAAGCGCCATACAGCAAGAAAATCACCAGCAAGATAAGCGAAAAAATGATCATGTCGGTAAACGAGTCCCGCAGTATGGCCGTATATAAATCATACTTTGGTACCGCCATAACGACCCGCCAGTCCGTATTGTTCACAGTCGTATATATGTATTTTTTCTCAATATCATCAACAACTGGGTTATTGACAATTTCCCCCTTTTGGGGACTCATAAAGTCCATTCGCAGTTGTTGAACGCTATCATTTGCCCACGAACCGGACTTGTTCCGGGGAGAGTGAATCATTTGTATATATTTATCGAAGATAAATATATACTGCGGATCTGTCAGCGGCATGCTTCCCACCATCCGGGATATTTCCTGAATAGGCATTCCGGCAGCTAACACAGCTTTTGTCTCACCATGAGAATCCAGAATGGGCACCCGCAGGCTTACGTAAGCACCGGCAACTCCGTCTCCATCATAGACAATGCGGTTGGAAACAACGGGATTTCCTGCTACCGCCGCTGCAAAGCTTTCCCCGTCACGCACCTGACCGAAATGATGTTCCGGCGCTCCCTCAGCGATAAAATTCCCGTTCCTGTCAAAAACAACAGCATTAAAAAAGCCTAATAAATCAACCGTCCGTCGCAGTTCCCGATTAATATTTTCAGGGTCAAGACTAACTACCTCCGGATCGGTTGCCATCAGCTGCAGCGCCACCAGCCGGCTGTCCAGGTATAGTTCCAATTGATTTGACACCAAGTTGGCCCCGTCCCGTTCTTGCATAACAACCGCTTGATATTTGGCGGTAAAATAATAACGCATCAATCCGGAAAAAAGTAAAAGAATAGCCATTACAATCAGCCATTTAGCCCATTTTGCAACATTAATCGATAACATGTAACTGCCATTCCCCCTTCTCCTTGACATAATTCGCCAACAGCAGACTGATTCCTGCCTTACCGGGAGATCCGGAACAGAATACAAAAAACGAGCGTCCGGATATTATCCAAACACTCGCATATTCAGAAGCGGCGGGCGATGACAGGATCGAACTGACGACATCCCTGCTTGCTTCTAAGTTAGTCACACGTTAAAATTACATAGAGAAGTAAACCGTTACCTCAACTCTACAAAATATAATTTCTAGCCATTAAGTTAAATTTTCTACAATTTCCACCAAAGAGTTTCCCCGCGTTTGTCTTTTTTGAAGCCACTACGCTCTAAAATCTTTTGAGAAGCCAAACCTTCTAAATCAGTTTCTGCAATTACACTTGTAACACAATTTTGTTTTAATGCCCACTCACACATTGCTTTTACTGCCTCTGTCATATATCCGTTGTGCTCAAATTCTTTACCTAAACCATAGCCAATCTCAACTTCACCGTTTTCATTAGGAACATCTTTAAAATCCGCTGAACCCACTACAACCCTATCATTCTTGCGAACTAAGAAAAAAAAGCTATGCCATACGTAATTGTTAGGGTCTTTCTGGTTTTTTTCATACTGACCCTTTACTATTTCAAGAAAAAAGCCTTTCATTGCTTCTGCCTTATAGGAACAATTTAATACCTTTTCAAGAGTAGTAATATCTTCAATCCATAATCTTAATTGGTTGGGGTTTAATGGAATAAGCTCTAAACGTTCAGTCTGTATTATCATTTGTTACCTCCACTAGATAATAAAAAAGCTTTATACCGAAACGAATTATAAGGCATGTTAGCAGTATCCGATAATAAAGTTTTTATAAAAGCATTTTTGATAGTTTAGAATACGTCCGCCAACTTACATCAGAAAATAAAAATAGCTCATCCGCCGTTAACGGACAAGCCAACATCTATAGCGTTGCGGACAAAGTAACAAATCAGCCAGCTTGTGATATATCCGCAAGCCCGCGAAAAATCTAAATGGTGGGCGATGACAGGATCGAACTGCCGACATCCTGCTTGTAAGGCAGGCGCTCTCCCAGCTGAGCTAATCGCCCTTGGGGATGTGACTCCAAGATTCGGCAAAATTTGTTTAAAATTCCAGCAGAATCTACAGCCGAATTGGTGACCCGTGCGGGAATCGAACCCGCGATACCGCCGTGAAAGGGCGGTGTCTTAACCGCTTGACCAACGGGCCGAATAAATGGCTCCTTGAGTAGGACTCGAACCTACGACCGATCGGTTAACAGCCGATTGCTCTACCAACTGAGCTATCAAGGAACAACATAATGAATTATACGGTATTATAAAAGAAAACGCAAGAGGTAAACATAAATTATATTATAATGTTACGCCATTTTTAAAAATGGCAATTTCACGAAATCCTAAAATCTCCGATTTTGTCAGTTCTCCCGAGGCAACCCGGACAATGTGGTTCAGTAATTTCTCCATCGCCTGCTCCGGCGGAATCCCGGCAAGCAAACTACCGGCATTAAAGTCCATCCAGCTGCTTTTGCGGGAAAAGATGTCATCATTGGTGGCAATTTTCACCGTAGGCACGACAGTTCCTAACGGAGTCCCCCGGCCGGTGGTGAACAGAACGATTTGGCATCCGGCTGCGGCTAAAGCCGTCGACGCCACCATATCGTTTCCCGGAGCACTTAATAAATTCAGTCCATTGATTTGAACCGTATCGCCATAGGCCAGCACATCTACAACCGGGCTGATGCCCCCTTTTTGGGTACAGCCCAGGGACTTTTCCTCCAAAGTCGTAATGCCGCCTTTTTTATTGCCGGGTGAAGGATTTTCATAGATAGGCTGATTGTGGTCTTTAAAATACTGCTTAAAATCGTTAACGAGACCGACGGTCTTGCGAAAAACAGTTTCATCCACAGCCCGGTTCATCAAAATGGTTTCCGCACCAAACATTTCCGGAACTTCCGTCAGCACCGAACTGCCCCCCGCGGCAATTAACCGGTCGGATAACGCCCCCACCAGGGGATTGGCCGTTATCCCGGAAAAGCCGTCCGATCCGCCGCATTTTAAGCCAATGACCAACCGGGAAACCGGACAGTCTTCTCTCACGAAACGGGAGACATAAGCTGCAATTTCGCCTACCAGCCCGATTCCCGTTTCAATTTCATCCGCCACATCCTGGGCACTCAAAAATTTGACCCGGTTTGCATCATATTCCCCTAAGGCTTGTTTAAATTCGCTGATATTGTTATTTTCACAGCCCAGCCCCAGCACCAGGACACCGCCGGCATTAGGATGATTGACCAGATCGGCGAGAATGCGCTGGGTATTTGCCTGATCCCGGCCTAACTGGGAACAGCCGTAAGGATGGGTGATTTCGTAAATTCCGTCAATATTGCTGCAGCCGGCAAATCGTTTCACCGCACCGTCGGCAATGAGCCGGGCATTACGATTGACGCAGCTTACGGTCGGTATTACCCATATCTCATTTCTGGTGCCAACCCGCCCGTCCGGCCGGCGATACCCCTGAAAGAAGGGATCTCCGGCCGGCTGCTGTTCCTTGATCTTTGCCGGCTGATAATGATATTCCAGAATTTCGCCAAGATTCGTCTTGAGATTATGGGAATGAATCCAGTCGCCGATATGAATATCGGCCGCAGCATGACCGATAGCAAACCCATATTTGATGACATTTTCGCCGGAAAAAATGTCTCTGATGGCTATTTTATGGCCTTTGCCAATATCTTGCCGGGCTTTTAGGACACCATTTTCAAAGAAAACCGCTTCACCTTCCCGGATATCCCGCAGCGCAACAGCCACATTATCCCGGAAATGAATTCTAAACAATGCTGCCACGACTATTCCTCTCCGATCAACTGAGCAATAACCTTTTGGATGCCTTCGCTGGTGATTCGATACAAATAACCGCCGACTTTTTCTTGCAAACCGGGTACCTCATTCAAATCTCGGCCCCAGATGCTCCTATTGGCCAACACTTGCCCGGTAAGCCTAGCTGCTCCGGCAGGGCTGCCGTCATACTCCGACCAGGCAGCGGCAAAGAAGCGCAGCACCAGCAAGTCATCCTGCATAACGAAATCGTCTTTCTCCCGGGAGGCTTTCATCACCGAACCGTCAATGCTCCCCCGTTGATACACAGCAATCAAGGCCGCTAAGGAGAACGTCAGCTTTTCCGGCAGCGTATGATTGAGCTGCCGATACTCCAGGATAGAGGGTAAAACCCGTGCTTTAAATTTAGCAGAAGAATTCAGCAAAATACTCAGCAGGTAATGCCGGATATAGGGGTTTTGAAACCTTTCCACCACGGCGTTGGCAAATTCGGTGAGCATGGCTTTATCCAAGTCAATGGAGGGAATAATTTCATCATAGATAATTTGTCTGACATACTTGCCCAGCACGGCATGATCCATCATCTCTCCCACCGTATCCAGTCCATAGAGAAACGCTGCCGGAACGGAAGAAGTATGAGCCCCGTTTAAAATACGAACCTTTCGCGTCCGGTAAGGCGTCATATCCTCCGTCCAAATTACATTCAAGCCAACTTTAGCAAAAGGAAGCTTTTCCGACAGTTCCCGCGGTCCTTCAATCACCCAGAGATGAAATAATTCACCTGTGTCCACAAGAGCATCCTCATACCCCAGCTGCTCGGTAATCCCGGTAATTTCATCTTTCGGATAACCGGTAACGACCCGGTCCACCAACGTATTCAAAAATTGGTTATGACGTTTAATCCATTCCCGGAACTGCTGCGTCAAATCCCATTTTTCCGCCAGCTTCAAAACAGCGGCTTTCAGGTTATCTCCGTTGCGGTCAATCAGTTCGCAGGGAAGCATCACCATTCCTTTTGCCGGATCGCCGTTAAAATACCGGAAACGATGATACAGATAAGCGGTTAATTTCCCGGGAAAAGAAACCGGCGGAGCATTGTTCAACTTATCATTTTCATCGTAAACAATTCCCGCTTCTGTTGTATTGGAAATTGCAAACTCAATGAAAGGATTTTCGGCGCATTGCAAATATTCCTGCCATTGGGTGTAGGGGTTGATTCCCCGGCTTATGGAACTGACAATTTCTTTTTGTTCTACCGGTTTCCCGTCCTGCAGGCCGCGCAGGATGAGGGTATACAAACCATCCTGCTCGTTAAGTCTGGCTGCCAGTCCTTCAGCAATAGGCTGTACCACTACCACCCGGCCGTTAAACAAACCCTGAGCATTTAATTGCTGAAACATCCAATCCACAAAGGCACGCAGAAAATTACCTTCGCCAAATTGAATGACCCGCTCCAGCAATGTCGCCGCTATGGGTTGAACTTTCAGCTCCGGCGGAAAATGAAATTTGCTGCTTATTAACTCTCGCTTCAAAGTAGTCATAGCAAGTTTCCTCTCAAAAAATTCATTAATCTTTTAATAAGGGAGCAATATTTTGAATCCAGGCATGCTGAGGATCATCGCAAGGCTTCAATCCGCGGCCATCCGTTCCGGCCATAACCCACAGATAATACAGTTGATATCCGGGAGCGGCAGCAACAGGATGATACCCCAGAGGCAGCGCCACCGAATCACCGTCTTTAATCATATAAGCTTCCCGCAGGGAAAAATCATCCGTGTACATGATCTGAACGCCGAACCCGGCACCTGGTTTAATCCTAAAATGATAAATTTCATCCATTTTTGTTTCAAACGGCGGATTTTGCGTATCATGCTTGTGGGATGGATAACTGGACCACTGGCCCGGATAGGCAAAAGTCTCGCCAACTATAATTTTATCCACTTTCCCTTCGGCGTTATCCACCACAATATCATGGACATCCCGCTTAAAGTTGAGAATACCGCGATGATTGATTACCACTTCGTCCGGCCGCACGGCAAAGGAAGCAAACTGCTTGTCTGCCACTGCCGCTACAACCGCTGCCGTCAAATCCTGGCCCTGAGTCTCAGTAACGGTATACCGGCTGTGAATCGGCACATAAACCGCTGCGGCCGGACCGGAAAATACATCTTTCCGTTTACCCAGATCCTCATATACTTCATTGCCTACTGTAATCCGGCAATTACCGGACAAAATGACCACGACCACTTCCTCGCCCTGAGTTTCACCGGAGTATTTCTCTTTCGCTGCCAGGTTCAATAAACCCAGCCCCGTTAATGGCGTCTTCTCGCCAATTCCAAATATTTTCTGGTAACCTTTTTGTTGTTTTGCCGTTGCTAAATAACTCATTTCATTACCTCCTTGTTTAACGTACCAAGATTGCCGGGCGTTGTAACACGAAATCGCCGCAG
Source organism: Veillonellales bacterium (assembly GCA_039680175.1). Lineage (NCBI taxonomy): Bacteria > Bacillati > Bacillota > Negativicutes > Veillonellales > Veillonellales bacterium. The sequence goes on from JBDKTO010000043.1 coordinate 85,944, forward strand.
ACTACATTCACCATGGGAAACTCACCGGCGACCGTTACAACCACGGGTTTATTATTTTTCACCAGTATTGTATCCTCGGATTTAACGCCGGCGATTGTCGGATTCCAGGCGTAAGCTTGACCGTTCTGCACCCTTTCCTCATTCTCTCCGGTTGCCCTGAATTCCCGGGAATTATAGCCGGTCATTCCCCCCTGGTGATGATACTGCCACTCGTTAGGAAACCCGGCTGCCGCATACGCCGCCCGGCCGCTGCTAAAAATGTCTTTCATCTGCGTCCCCGGCACAGTGGCGCCTATATATGCCCCATCCACCCGCAGTACTTTTTCAAACCGTTCTTGCAAATCCCGGGGCGGTTTGCCGAAATGAACCAAGCGGGTAGCCGATGCGTACAAACCGTATTTTTGTCCGGACAAAACCAGCATCGCATATTTTTTCAACCGCTTATCCGTCGGCAGCGGATGGCGGTATTGGAAAGTCCGTTCGTCCACCGCCACCAGAGCTACATTAGCTTCAACAGCGTAATCTAAGGCCGTCTGCCGGATCATTTGGGCGATTTCCCGTTCGCTGCTGCCCGGCTGAATCGTCATCGCAACTTTCGCTAAAATTTCCGCTGCCGCTTTCCCGGTATCCTCATAGCGCTGCTGTTCTTCCGGCAGTAAAGACCAGCGAAGCCGGTTAAACGACACTCCCATCTGGCGGTCACTGGCAATTCTGCTGCCTGCCGTAATCTGCTGTAAACTTTTCGACAGGCCATCGTTATCCCACCAGTTGTAAAAATTTTTTTCAATAGCAAGCGTCGCCAGCTCTTCGGCCATTAACCGCTCTCCCTCAATGTTGTTGGCAATTAAGTACACCTGATCGTTTGTTATCAGTAAATCAGCGCAGGATTTTTCCACTGCCGAATTGATATAAGGCCTGCCGCCGGTCAGCCATAAAAAGTTGGTCTGGGTAGTAATGAGAATACCCGGTATTCCTTCTGTCTGCATAAAAGAACGCACTCTTATCAGTTTTGTCTCAAATTCCGAAATTGTCCAGGCCAATTGTCCGTCCCCTCCCTTCTTCTGTTAAAAGGGCGGGCCTAAGCCCGCCCTTTTAGCTTATTGAACTGCCTTGATTTGACTGATTACATCTTTGTACTCCGGATATTTTTCATACATAGACGCAACCGCCTGTTGGAAAGGCGCTTTATCGGGCTTGGAAATCGTTACTCCCTTAGCTTCCAGTTCCTTCAGGGATTTTTCCGTATAATCAGCCCATAATTTTTTCTGATAAGCAACAGACTCAGCCGCACATTGGACCACTAGCTTTTGATCTTCCGGGCTCAAAGAATCCCACACTTTTTTGCTCATCATCAATACCTCGGGCACCATAGCATGTTCATCTAACGCGTAGTACTTACACACTTCATAATGTTTACTGGAATATAAACTGGGTGGATTGTTTTCAGCGCCGTCGATGATCCCAGTCTGCAGGCCGCTGTACACTTCACCATAACCCATTGGTGTGGCAGAACCGCCCAGGGCATTTACCATATCGACAAAAATTTTACTTTGCTGCACTCTGAGTTTCAGACCTTTACCATCTGCCGGCGTGTTCAAAAGCTTGCTTTTAGTATAGAAGCTGCGCGCGCCGGAATCATAGTAGCCCAGACCTACCAGATTGCTTTTTTCCAATTCTTTCAGCATATCTTTGCCGATTTGGCTGTCCAGCACTTTCCAAAGATGATCCGCATCCCGGAACAAAAACGGCATGGAAAATACGCCCATTTGGGGTGCAAAACCAACCAAAGGAGCACTGTTGACACGATTAATCGCAATAGTTCCCATTTGTGTCATTTCGATGCTTTCTTTTTCACCGCCAAGCTGGGCCCCGGCATAAACCTGCATTTTAATTCGTCCCTGGCTTCTTTCATCCAGCAATTTAGCCATATATTTCAATCCCATAGTCGTCGGATAATCCTCCGGTTGAACATCAGCTGCTTTTAAAATAATTTCTTTCTTAGCCGACGGAGCGGAAGTCGACGATCCGCACCCTGCCAGAAGCGCCGAAGCGGCAAACAATACCAAAATCGCCAATGACCACCATTTAAGTCTTCTCACAAGAAACCCTCCCCAAATTTTTAATTGTGTTGAAGTTTCCGCCATACCTTAATCCTGTGTCGCATCCCTCCCTCGGAATCATGCAGTCTTCCCGTTCTTTTCTCCTTATCCATTACGGCATAAACATCTTAGGCAGCGTCATGGTAAAGGCGGGAACATAAGTCACCAGAATCAAAACCACAATCAGCACCGGAATAAACAGCAAGATCGGCTTCACCGTACTTTCCAGACTGCATTTTGCAATAGCACAGCCAACAAACAAAGCCGTACCTACCGGCGGATGAATAATGCCAACC